>NZ_JALBGB010000016.1:0-87323 GCF_022631395.1 Calidifontimicrobium sp. SYSU G02091 | reverse complement strand
TCGACCGCCACGACGCCTATTCGTTCTTCGCCGCGCTCGACGACCTCGTCGTCACCGGGCCGACGTACACCAACGTCAACGACTTCCGCGCGCTCCTGGTGGCCTGACGCCGCAGCGTCACGCTGCGGCGCGTGACGCATGGCACGAACGCCCCCGCGTGCGCACGCACGTGCGTCGCCGCGGTCAAGACCGCGCGTCGACGGTCGATACCCCCGGGGCAATGAGGGAGACAACGACAACCGGGGAGGGACGCGTCGGCGCCGCGCGCGCGCCCGGCGGCGGCGCATCGCGGCGCGCGCGCGGGTTCACGGTCGTCGAACTCGGGCTCGTCGTGGCGCTGCTGGCCGTGCTGGCGGCGATCGCGCTGCCGGCGTACCAGGACCATCGCGAGCGCGTGCGCCGCGCGCAGGCCGTGACCGACATCGCCGCGATGCAGGCGCTGATCGCCCACTACCAGCTCGAGCACCGCGAGCTGCCGGCGTCGCTGGCCGACGTCGGGCAGAGCGGCCGGCTCGACCCCTGGGGCCGGCCCTATGTCTACGTCGACGTCTCGGGCCAGGGCGGCAAGGGCAAGGCGCGCAAGGACCGCAAGCTCAACCCGCTGAACACCGACTTCGACCTCTACAGCGTCGGACGCGACGGCGTCTCGAAGCCGCAGGTCAGTCACAGGGACAGCGCCGACGACGTGCTGCGCGCGCTCGACGGCGACTTCATCGGCGTCGGCGCCGACTTCACGCGCTGACGCGCAGCAGGCGGCGCGATGTTCGACCGCACCTTCCTGCGCAGCCGCGTCGCGCGCCGCATCTTCGGCCTGTTCCTCGTCTCGGCCTTCGTGCCGGTGCTCGTGCTCGCGCTGCTGGCCTGGCACCAGGTGCAGCAGACCAACGAAACGCACGCGCGCCAGCACCTGCAGGCACGCGCGGGCGCCTACGCGCGCGCGCTGCACGAGCGCCTGCTCAACGCCGGGCTCGCGCTGCGCGCGCTCGCCGAGTCGCCGCTGGACCTCGCGACCGTGCTGCAGGGAGGCGGCCTGCACGAGGAAGTCGTCTTCCGCCGCGTGATCCGCGTCGCGCCGCCGCGCGGCGGCGACGTCGGCCCCGCCGCGACGGCCGACTGGATGCCGGCCGCCCCGTCGGACCACGAGTGGCTGCACCTGGCCGGCGGCCGTGCCGTGCTGCGGGCGCCGACGACGCGCAACGGCGCGCCGTGGCTCGGCGTCGCGCTCGACCCCAGCGACCCGGCCCGCGGGCTGCTGTGGGCCGAGCTCGGCCTGGCCTTCCTGTGGGAGACCGACGAGGCCCTGGGCTCCGACGTCGAGGTCTGCGTCGCACAGGCCGCGCAGGTGCTGCACTGCTCGGACCCGGCGCATGCGCACGTCGCACTCGCGCTCGACGGCACGGCCGATGGTGCGCCAGCGCTCGTCGACGGGATGGACGTCGTCGCGCGCTCGGTGCCGCTGAAGGCCGCGTTCGACGCACCGCCGTGGCGCGTCGTCTTCATGCATCCGCGCGCAGGCGTCGGCGCGGCGACGCTCGCCGACGCGTGGCGCCTGGGCGCGATGGGGCTGTTCACGCTGCTGCTCGTCGCGTGGCTGAGCGTGCTGCAGATCCGGCGCACGCTGGTGCCGATCGACCGCCTGATCGAAGGCGCGCGGCGCTTCGCGAAGCAGCGCTTCGACGAGCCGGTGGCGATCGACGACGAGCGCGACGAGTTCGGCCAGCTCGCCAGGGCGCTCAACGGGATGGCGCGCCAGCTCGGCACGCGCATCGAGGCGATGCGCGTGCTGGCCGACATCGACCGCGAGCTGCTCGCAGGGCTCGACCTCGACCGCGTGCGCGAGCGGGTGGCGCGGCGCATCGAGAAGCTGCTGCCCGGCACGCAGGTGCGCGTGCTCGCGACGCGCGACGACGAACGTCGCGCTGGCGGCGGCACGTGGATCGGCGCCGCCCCCGACGGCGATGCCGTCGCGGCGCCGCCGCGCGCGCTGATCGCGACGCTGACGCGGCGCGCGGCGCTGTGGCTGCGCCGCGACGACGGCACGGCTGCCGACGAGCCGTGGGCGCCAGCCTCGGCGTGGAGCGACGCGCTGCTCGCACAGCTCGGCCTCGAGCGCGGCCTCGTGCTGCCGGCGCTGTGGCGCGACCGCGTCTGCGCGCTCGTCGCCGTCGCCGGCGTCGAGCCGGCGCAGGTGGGCGACTCGGTGCTGCGCCAGCTGCGCGAACTGACCGACCGCGTCGCCGTCGCGTTCGCGGCGCGCGCGCGCGAGCGCATGCTCGAACACCAGGCCAGCCACGACCTGCTCACCGGGCTGCCGAACCGCATGCTGCTGAAGGACCGCGTCGAGCGCGACATCGCGGCGGCGCGCCGCAACCAGCACCACGTGGCGCTGCTGTTCGTCGACCTCGACCGCTTCAAGCAGGTCAACGACACGCTCGGCCACGGCGTCGGCGACGCACTGCTGACGCAGGCCGTGCAGCGGCTGCGCGCCTGCGTGCGCGACAGCGACACGATCGGCCGCCTCGGCGGCGACGAGTTCGCGATCGCGCTGCCCGGGCTGCGCATGCCGCACGACGCCGCGCGCGTGGCCGACCAGGTCGTCGCGACGCTGTCGGCGCCGTTTCGCGTCGGCCACCAGGAGTGCTTCATCGGCGCGAGCGTCGGCGTCGCGATGTACCCGGACGACGGCAAGGGCTTCGACGAGCTGCTCGCGCACGCCGACATCGCGATGTACCGCGCCAAGGGCGCGGGCCGCGGCTGCGTCGTGTTCTTCGAGGCCGAGATGAAAGCGCACGAGCGCGACCGCCGCCAGCTGGCGCACGACCTGCGCCGCGCGATCGAACGGCGCGAGCTCGAGGTGCACTTCCAGCCGCGCGTCGACGCGGCGAGCGGGCGCGTCGTGTCGGCCGAGGCGCTGGTGCGCTGGACGCACCCGCAGCTCGGCGCGGTGCCGCCGGCGCGCTTCGTGCCGATCGCCGAGGAGGTCGGGCTGATCGACGCGCTCGGCGAGCACGTGCTCGCGCAGGCCTGCCAGCGGGTGGCGGCATGGCGGCGCGCCGGCTGCCGTGTCGACCGCGTGTCGGTCAACGTGTCGGCGCGCCAGCTGCGCGGCGGCCAGCTGCTGCACGCGGTGCGCCGCGAGCTGCGCGCCGCCGCGCTGCCGCCCGACACGCTCGAGCTCGAGGTCACCGAAGGCACGATCGTCGACGCTAGCGCCGCCGTCACCGACCTGCTGCACACGCTGCGCGCCGACGGCGTGCGCATCGCGCTCGACGACTTCGGCACCGGCTACTCGTCGATGAGCTACCTGCGGCGGCTGCCGACCGACGTGCTGAAGGTCGACCGCAGCTTCGTCGCCGAGATGGCCGACGACCCGCGCGCGCTGAGCATCGTCGGCGCCATCGTCGCGATGGCCCAGGCGCTGGGCATGAGCGTGACCGCCGAGGGCGTCGAGACGCAGGCGCAGGCCGAACTGCTCGTCGGCCTCGGTGTCGACGAGCTGCAGGGCTACCTCTACGGGCGGCCGATGCCGGCGGGCGACTTCGCGGCGCGGCTCGAGCGCGTCAGCGCCGAGACGCGCTCGCGCTGCCGGCCTGAGACGGCGTCGCGCCGCGACGGCGCCTGCGGCGGCGCCGGCTAAGATGGCCGCCACCGCACCCGCTCGACCGCCGCCCCTCGCCCATGACCCCGCCCCCCGAATCCGCCTGGTGGCTGCCGGTGGCCGCGGTGTCCGACGTGAACGGCGGCGGGCCGCTCGCGGTGACGCGGTGCGATCAGCCGCTCGTGCTGTGGCACGACGGCGCCGAACTGCGCGCCTTCGCCGACCGCTGCCCGCACCGCGGCGCGCGGCTGTCGATGGGGCGCGTGCATGGCGGCCAGCTCGAGTGCCCGTACCACGGCTGGCGCTTCGGCGGCGACGGCCGCTGCCGCCACGTGCCAGCGCTGCCCGACTTCACGCCGCCGGCCGGCCACGCGGCGCACGCCTGGCAGTTGCGCGAGGCGCACGGGCTGTGCTGGGTCGCGCCCGCCGGGGCGAGCGCCGAGCCGCCGCACGCGCCGCCGCTGCTCGCCGACCTGCCGGCGCGCCGGCTGCTGTGCGGGCCGTACGACGTGGCCACCAGCGCGCCGCGCGTCGTCGAGAACTTCCTCGACACCGCGCACTTCGGCCTCGTGCACGAAGGCTGGCTCGGCGCGCGCGATCACCTGCAGGTGCCGGACTACCAGGTCGTGCCCGACGCCCACGGCCGCCCCGGCGTGCCCGACTACCGCGCGTGGCAGCCGCGCGCCAGTGCCGGCGCCGGCGCCGGCGCCTGGGTCGCCTACCGCTACCAGGTGCTGTCGCCGTACAGCGCGCTGCTGACCAAGAAGGCCGAGGGCGACGCGCCGCAGGAGGCCTACGCGCTGTGGGCCTGCCCGACCGAGCCCGACCGCTGCCGCGTGTGGTTCACGATCTTCACCAGCGACGACACGCTGCCCGACGACGCGCTCGTCGCGTTCCAGGACACGATCTTCCGCCAGGACCGCCCGGTGCTCGAGTCGCAGCGACCGCGGCTGCTGCCGGTCTCCGGCGGCGAGCTGCACTGCGCCGCCGACCGCCTGAGCGTCGCCTACCGGCGCTGGCTGCAGGCGCAGGGCATCACTTTCGGAGTCTGCTGACGATGACGACCCCCGCCCACGACCCGCGCTGGAACGCGCTGCCGCGCGAGCGCCTGCCCGCGCTGCTGCGCCGCATGCCCAAGGCCGAGCTGCACGTGCACGTCGAGGGCACGCTCGAGCCCGAGCTGATCTTCCGGCTCGCCGAGCGCAACGGCGTCGCGCTCGCGTACCCGAGCGTCGACGCACTGCGCGCGGCCTACGCGTTCACCGACTTGCAGAGCTTCCTCGACGTGTATTACGCCGGTGCGAGCGTGCTGCGCCACGAGGCGGACTTCTTCGACATGGCGTGGGCCTACCTCGAGCGCGCCGCGGCCGACAACGTCGTGCACGCCGAGATCTTCTTCGACCCGCAGACGCACACCGCGCGTGGCGTGCCGATCGAGGCCGTCATCGTGGGGCTGCACCACGCGTGCCAGCGCGCGCACCAGGAGTGGGGGCTGAGCGCGAAGCTGATCCTGTGCTTCCTGCGCCACCTGAGCGAAGACGACGCCTTCGCGACGCTCGAGCAGGCGCTGCCCTACCGCGAGCACTTCATCGGCGTCGGGCTCGACAGCAGCGAGCGCGGCCACCCGCCGGCCAAGTTCGCGCGCGTGTTCGCGAAGGCGCGCGAACTGGGGCTGCACGTCGTCGCGCACGCCGGCGAGGAAGGGCCGGCCGACTACGTCCGCGAGGCACTCGACGTGCTGAAGGTCGAGCGCATCGACCACGGCGTGCGCTGCGTCGACGATGCGGCGCTCGTCGAGCGGCTCGCGCGCGAGCGCGTGCCGCTGACGGTGTGCCCGCTGTCGAACGTCAAGCTGCGCGTGTTCCCGACGCTCGCGCAGCACAACCTGCCGGCGCTGCTCGACGCCGGGCTGTGCGTCACCGTCAACAGCGACGACCCGGCGTACTTCGGCGGCTACGTCGCCGACAACTACGTGCAGACCTTCGCCGCGCTGCCGCAGTTCGGCGTGCGGCACGCGTGGCAGCTGGCGGCTAACGGCTTCGAAGCGAGCTTCGCGAGCGCGGCGCAGAAGCAGCACTGGATCGCCGAGCTCGACCGCAGCTTCGCCGCCGCGGTCTGATCGGCCGCCGCGGTGGCGGCGGTCAGGGCGCGACGGGCCGGGCCGCGCGCGGGCGCAGCCAGCGCCACAGCAGCGATGCGAGTGCGGCAGCGCCGACCAGTGCAACGGCGCCAGCCGCCCACACGGCGGCGACGAGCCACGGCGCGATGCCGGCCAGCGCGCCGAGCAGCGCGCGCGTGCCGTCGATCGTCAGCCGCAGCGCGTCGCGCCACTGCGGCCACCACGCGTCGAGCAGCGCGGCACCAGGCAATTGCGCCGCAGCCTGCGTGATCCACGCGTCGGCGCCGGCCAGCGTCGGCGCATCGAGCGTCAGCACCGCGTGGCTGGCCCAGCCGAACAGCGACCACAGCGCGAGGAGGACGAGGGCGAGGCTCCAGATCAGCAGGTGCATGGCGGGCGTGGGTGATGGCGATGGCCGCGTTGGAGCCCACGCGGCAGGCGCGGTTCCGTGCCGCCCACGGGCGACGCACGCCGCGGCGCCCTCCGGCGTTCAGACCGGGTAGGTGCCCGGCAGCAGGATGCGGCGGTCGACGTTGTGGATGTTCGTGTGGCCGCAGAACGCCATCGTCAGGTCGAGCTCCTTGTGGATGATCTCGAGGCACTTCGTGACGCCCGCCTCGCCCATCGCCCCGAGCGCGTAGAGGAAGGCGCGCCCGATGTAGGTGCCGCGCGCACCGAGCGCCCAGGCCTTGAGCACGTCCTGGCCGCTGCGGATGCCGCCGTCCATGTGGACCTCGATCTTCGAGCCCACTGCGTCGACGATCGCCGGCAGCGCCTCGATGCTCGACGGTGCGCCGTCGAGCTGGCGCCCGCCGTGGTTGCTGACGATCAGCGCGTCGGCGCCCGAGTCGGCGGCGAGCTTCGCGTCCTCGACATCGAGGATGCCCTTGAGGATCAGCTTGCCGCCCCAGCGCTTCTTGATCCACTCGACGTCGCCCCAGTTGAGCTTGGGGTCGAACTGCTTGGCGGTCCACTCCGACAGGCTGCCCATGTCGCCGACGCCCTTGACGTGGCCGACGATGTTGCCGAACTGCCGGCGCTTGGTGCCCAGCATGCCCAGGCACCAGCGCGGCTTGGTCGCGAGGTTGATCAGGTTCGCGAGCGTGGGCTTCGGCGGCGCGCTCAGCCCGTTTTTCAGGTCCTTGTGGCGCTGGCCGAGGATCTGCAGGTCCAGCGTCAGCACGAGCGCGTCGCAGCCGGCCGCCTTCGCGCGGTCGATCAGCCGCTCGATGAAGTCGCGGTCGCGCATCACGTACAGCTGGAACCAGAACGGCTGCGTCGTGTGCGCGGCGATGTCCTCGATCGAGCAGATGCTCATCGTCGACAGCGTGAAGCGGATGCCGAACTTCTCGGCCGCCCGCGCGGCCAGGATCTCGCCGTCGGCGTGCTGCATGCCCGTGAGCCCCGTCGGCGCGAGGGCCACCGGCATCGTCACCGGCACGCCGACCATCGTCGTCGCCGTCGTACGGTTCTCCATGTTGACCGCCACGCGCTGGCGCAGCTTGATCTTGCGGAAGTCGCTCTCGTTGGCGCGGTAGGTGCTCTCGGTCCACGAGCCGCTGTCGGCGTAGTCGTAGAACATGCGCGGCACGCGCTTCTTGGCCAGCACGCGCAGGTCTTCGATGTTCGTGATCACGGGCATCGCGCGGTCTCCTCGGGGTGAATCGGGCGTCGAACGGCCGCGATGCTACCGACACCGCCGCGGGCGCCGGCGGAAAGATGTTCAGCCCTGGGCGGAACGTGCGGCGCGCAAGGCCTCGCGGGCCTCGGCCTCGACGTCGCGGCACACGCCGGCCAGCCACTGCACGAAGTCGGCCGCGGCGTCGCCGCCGCCTTGCGCGCGCACGTGGTACGCGTGCGCGGGCTCGGCGTCGACGTCGAACAGCGGCACCAGCGCGCCGGCGGCCAGCCACCGGCGCGCCAGCGTGGGCCGCGCCAGCGCGACGCCCTGCGCGCTGACGGCGGCCTCGAGCACCATGCCGAGGTCGACCAGGCGCGGGCCGTGCGCGGGCTCGGGCCAGTCGAGCCCGGCAGCGCGCAGCCACGGTCCCCACGGCTCGAGCGGCGTGCGCAGCAGCGGCGCGTGCGCGAGGTCGGCCGGCCGGCGCAGCGGCGGCAGGCGGTGCAGCAGCGCCGGCGCAGCCAGCGGACGCACACGGTCGCGCAGCAGCACGGCGCCGCCGGTGGTGCGTGCCTCGCCGCTGCGCACCTCGACGTCGGCGTCGGCCGGCGAGATGTCGAGGAACGGGATCGACAGCACCACCTCGAGCTCGACGTCGGGGCGCGCGCGCGTGAACCCCTCGAGTGCCGGCACCAGCACCTCGCGCGCGAAGGTGGGCGGCGCGCACACGCGCAGCCGCTGCATGCGCTGCGCGCTGCGCCGGTGCAGCGGCACCGCAGCGAGCAGGCCGAGTGCCGCGCGCACCTGCCCGAGGTATTCCTTGCCGGCGGCGGTCAGCTGCAACCCGCGCCCACGCCGGTCGAACAGCGCGGTGCCGAGCAGATCCTCGACGGTGGCCACACGCTTGGCCACCGCGCTGGCGGTGACGGCGAGCTCGTCGGCGGCGCGCTCGAACGTGCCCAGCCGCGCCGCCGCCTCGAAGGCGCGCAGACCGTCGATCGAGGGGAAGCGCACGGCGTCGTCGCTCATGAGGCGAGTCTAGGCGCGCGCGCCGCTGGCCGGGCTGCGGCTACGATCGTGCGATGCAAGACGGCGGCGCGTCCCCGCAGGTTCCGGTGCTCGGTGCGGTGCCGCGTCCGTGGTGGCAGCGCGTGCTGTGGCTGGCCGCCGGCACGCTGGCGCTGGCCGCCGGCATCGTCGGCATCTTCGTGCCGCTGCTGCCGACGACGCCGCTGGTGATCCTCGCGGCGTGGTGCTTCTCGCGCGGCTGCCTGCGCTGCGAGCGCTGGCTGCTCGCGCACCCGCGCCTGGGCCCGATGGTGCGCGACTGGCGCCGCGACCGCGTGATCCCGCGCCGCGCCAAGTGGCTGGCCTACGCGATGATGACGGTGGGCAGCCTGTGGGGCTGGTTCGCGATGCCGCCGGCGATCCGCTGGATCCCCGCCGTCAGCTGCGCGGCGGTGGCGTGGTGGATGTCGCGCCAGCCGAGCGTGGCGCCAGCGCATCCGGGCGAGCCGGCGTCGCGCTGATCAGGCCAGCGGCTGGATCTGCAGCCTGCCGTGCTGCGCCTGCAGCGTGCGCTGCAGCAGCTGGACCGCGGCGTAGACGGCCTCGATCGTCGGCGTCGGCACACCGGTGATGCGGCCGAGCTCGACGACGGCGCCGACCAGCGCTTCGAGCTCGAGCGCGCGGCCGGCCTCGACGTCCTGCAGCATCGAGGTCTTGTGCGCGCCGACCGCCTCGGCACCGGCGATGCGCTGCTCGAGCCCGATCTTGAAGCGCACGCCCAGCGCCTCGGCCACCGCCTGCGCCTCGGCCATCATGCGCGCGGCGAGCGCGCGCGTCGGCGGGAAGCGGCAGATGTCCTCGAGCGTCGCGTGCGTCAGCGCCGAGATCGGGTTGAAGCTGAGGTTGCCCCACAGCTTGACCCAGATCTCGCCGCGGATGTCCTTGCTGACCGGCGCCTTGAAGCCGGCGCGGATCATCGCCTGCGACAGCGCCTCGATGCGCTCGCTGCGGCTGCCATCGGGCTCACCGAGCGTGAAGCGGTTGCCCTCGATGACCCTGACGACGCCGGGCTCGACGAGCTCGGCTGCCGGGTAGACGACGCTGCCGATGATGCGCTCGGGCTCGATGTGCGCGGCGATCGCGCCGCCGGGGTCGACGCTGTCGAGCCGGCGGCCCTCGTAGGGACCGGCGAGCCTGTGGAAGTACCACCACGGCACGCCGTTGATCATCGTGACGACCATCGTCTGCGGGCCGAACAGCGCACGCAGGTCGGGCAGCAGGTCGCGCACCTGGTGCGCCTTGACGGTCAGCAGCACCGCGTCCTGCGGGCCGGCGTCGGCGTAGCGCTCGACGGCGCGCACGTCGCGCGCGTGCGCGAGGCTGCCGTCTTCGAGGATCAGGCGAAATCCGTGGGCGTTGATCGCCTCGAGGTTTTTGCGCCGCGCGATGAACGTGACCTGCTCGCCCGCGAGCGCGAGCCTGGCGCCCAGGTAGCCGCCGATCGCGCCGGCGCCGACGACGGCGATCTTCATGGCGCGGCCCGCCCATCGGCCAGCATCTCGCGCCGGCGCAGCGCCGACTTGGCCGCGCCGAACAGCGGCCACGCGAGCATCACGACCGCCAGCCCCGCGATGCTGCCCACCAGCGGGTTGCTCCAGAAGATCGCCAGCGACCCGTCGCTGAGCAGCATCGACTGGCGGAAGCTCGACTCGGCCATCTTGCCGAGCACGAGCGCGAGCACCAACGGCGCCAGCGGGTACTTCAGTTTCTTGAACAGGTAGCCGAGCACGCCGAACACCAGCATCGCGTAGACGTCGAACATCGAGTTGTTGACCGTGTAGGCGCCGATGGCGCAGATCACGATGATCACCGGGCCGATCACCGAGAACGGAATGCGCAGTATCGCCGCCCACCACGGTACCGTCGTCAGCACGACGATCAGGCCGACGATGTTGCCGATGTACATGCTCGCGATCAGCCCCCAGACGAACTCCTTCTGCTCGACGAACAGCATCGGCCCGGGCTGCAGGCCCCAGATCAGCAGGCCGCCGAGCAGCACCGCCGCCGTCGGCGACCCGGGGATGCCCAGCGTGAGCATCGGCAGCAGCGCCGAGGTGCCGGCCGCGTGCGCCGCCGTCTCGGGTGCGACGACGCCCTCGATGCGGCCCTTGCCGAACTGCTCGGGGTGCTTCGACATGCGCCGCGCGATGCCGTAACTCATGAACGACGCCGGCGTCGCGCCGCCGGGCGTGACGCCCATCCAGCAGCCCACGAGCACGCTGCGCAGGAACAGCTTCCAGTGGCGCAGCAGCTCGCGCCAGGTCTGCCACACCACCTGCAGCTTGATCTTCGCGCTCTTGCCCTTGAACGCGAGGCCTTCTTCCATCGTCAGCAGGATCTCGCCGATGCCGAACAGGCCGATCACCGCGATCAGGAAGTCGAAGCCCTTGAGCAGCTCCGGAAAACCGAAGGTCAGCCGCAGGTTGCCGGTGACCGAGTCCATGCCCACCGACGCGAGCGCGAAGCCGAGCATCATCGCGGCGATCGTCTTGGCCGGCGGCTCCTTGCTCAGCCCGACGAAGCTGCAGAACGTCAGCAGCTGCACCGCGAAGAACTCGGGCGGGCCGAACTTGAGCGCGAACTTCGCCACCAGCGGCGCGAGGAACGTGATCAGCAGCACCGCGAAGATCGCGCCGACGAAGCTCGACGTGAACGCCGCCGTCAGCGCCTGCGCGGCGCGGCCCTGCTGCGCCATCGGGTAGCCGTCGAAGGTGGTCGCGACACTCCACGGCTCGCCCGGGATGTTGAACAGGATCGACGTGATCGCCCCGCCGAACAGCGCACCCCAGTAGATGCAGCTGAGCATGATGATCGCCGACGTCGGGTTCATGCTGAACGTCAGCGGCAGCAGGATCGCCACGCCGTTGGCGCCGCCGAGGCCGGGCAGCACGCCGATCAGCACGCCCAGCGTGATGCCGACCAGCATGAAGCCCAGATTGGGCAGCGTCGCGGCGATGCCGAAGCCGTGCAGCAGGTTCTGGATCTCGTCCACGGCAGCCTCAGAACCCGAGCAGCGCTTCGATCGGGCCCTTGGGCAGCGACACGAGGAACCAGCGCTCGAACACGAGGAAGAACGCCAGCGGCACGCCGACCGCGACCGCCAGCGTCAGCGCGACGGCGTGGCGGCCGTGGCGCCACATGAAGAACCCGATCAGCAGCGCCGACGCGAGATAGATGCCCACCCAGGGAATCAGCGCGACGTAGACCGCCATCGGCCACAGGATCGTCAGCACGCTGCGGATCTGCGCGCGCTCGGCGAAGACCTCGACGCGGCGCCAGCGCACGATCTGCACGCCGGCCGTCCACGCGCCGGCGCCGAACATCGCCAGCGCGATGTAGAAGGGGAAATAGCCCGACTGCGGTCCGTCGTCGGCCCAGCCGGCGCCGATGCGCCGGCTGTCGAACATCACGACGGCCGCCACGGCCATGAAGCCGAGCGCGACGAGCAGTTCGGGCCAGCGCACGCCGACCGTGCCGCCGTCGGCGGCGTCGTTCGATTCACTCATGGGAGGTCCGGGGGGATCGTGCGGGCGAGCGTCAATTGGCCAGGAAGCCGGCTTCCTTCATCAGCACGCGGTGCTGCTGCTCGGTGCGCGCGAGCCAGTCGAAGTACGGCTGGCCGCTCATCGAGGTCTGGTTGAACGCGCCCTTGGCCATGAACTCCTTCCACTCCGGCAGTGCGCGGACCTTGTCGAACAGGTCGACGTAGAACTTGACCTGCTCGGGCGTCGCGCCCGGCGTCATGAAGATGCCGCGCAGCATCGTGTACTCGACCGGGATGCCGGCCGACGAGCACGTCGGCAGGTCACCCCAGGCCTGCGTGGCGGTGACCTTCTCCTTGTACGGCAGCGGCTTGCTGTCGAACACGCACAGCGCGCGCAGCTTGCCGGCGCGCCAGTGGCCCTCGGCCTCGATCGGGTTGTTGACGGTCGCGTCGACGTGCTTGCCCACCAGCTGCGTGGCCACCTGCCCGCCGCCCGGATACGGGATGTAGCTCATCTTCTTGCCGGCGGCCTTCTCGAGCGCGACGGTGATGATCTGGTCTTCCTGCTTGCTGCCGGTGCCGGCCATCTTGAGGCTGCGGTCAGGACCCGACTTCAGCGCGTCGAAGAACTGCTTGGGCGTCTGGTACGGCGACTCGGCGTGGACCCACAGCACGAAGTTGTCGAGCGCGAGCATCGCCACCGGCGTCAGGTCGCGCCAGTTGAACGGCACCGCGGTCCCCAGCGGTGTCGTGAACAGGTTCGACAGCGTGATGATGATCTTGTGCGGGTTGCCCTTGTCGCCCTTGACGTCGAGGAAGCCCTCGGCGCCGGCGCCGCCGCCCTTGTTGACGACGACGATCGGCTGCTTCATCAGGTTGTGCTTGGCCACGACGCCCTGGATGAAGCGCGCCATCTGGTCCGCGCCGCCACCGGTGCCGGCGGGCACGACGAACTCGACGGGCTTCGACGGTTCCCACGCCAGCGCGCAGCCGGCGGCGAAGAAGGCGGTGGCAGCGACGAGCGAGCGGATCATGGGCTCTCCACGAAGGTCGGAATCGGGATTCCGACTGTAGAGACGCCCCCCGCTGGGCAACAACTTAGACTTTGTGGGCGCCGCCGCTAAAGGGCGGCTTAGTTTTACGGGCTAACCCTTTCGGGGCTTACCCGGTGAGGCCGAGCTTGGCGGCCAGCCCGATGCGCTGCAGCTTGCCGGTGGCGCCCTTGGGGATCTCATCCATGAACAGGATCTTCTTCGGCACCTTGAAGTCGGCGGCGCGCGCGGCGACGAACTGCTGCAGCTCGCGCTCGGTCGCGCTCGCGCCCTCGCGCAGCACGACGACGGCGGCGACTTCCTCGCCGAGCTTGGCGTGCGGCATGCCGAACGTGACGACCTGCGCGACCGCCGGGTGGTCCATCAGGATCTCGTCGACCTCGCGCGGGCTGACCTTCTCGCCGCCGCGGTTGATGATTTCCTTGAGCCGCCCGGTGATGCTCAGGTAGCCGTCGGCGTCCATCACGCCCTGGTCGCCGGTGCGGAACCACCCGTCGCGGAACGCCTCGGCGTTGGCCTTGGGGTTATTCTCGTAGCCGGCGGTCACGTTCGGGCCGCGGATCACGATCTCGCCGGTGGCGCCGCGCGGCAGCAGCGTGCCGTCGTCGCCCATGATCGCGATCTCGGGGCCGGCGGCCACCCCCACCGTGCCGGGCTTGCGCACGCCCGGCGGCAGCGGGTTGCTCGCCATCTGGTGCGTCGCCTCGGTCATGCCGTAGGCCTCGATCAGCGGGCAGCCGAAGGTCTGTTCGATCTCGGCGATGACCTGCGGCGGGATCGAGCTGGAACTGCTGCGGATGAAGCGCAGCGGGTGGCGCGCGATCACGTCGCGGTTCTTGTCGGCGCGCGCGAGGATCGTCTGGTGCATCGTCGGCACCGCGGTGTACCAGGTGGGCCTGGCCTCGTCCATCCACGCGAAGAACTTCAGCGCGTTGAAGCCCGGCGTGCAGAAGACCTGCGAGCCGGCCGCCAGCGGCGCGAGCACGCCGGCGATCAGGCCGTGGATGTGGAACAGCGGCATGATGTTCAGCCCGCAGTCGGCCGGCGTGAACTGCAGCGTGCGCGCGATGTGCTGCGCCGACGCGGCGAGGTTCTTCTGCGACAGCGGCACGATCTTCGGGCGCGACGTCGTGCCCGACGTGTGCAGCAGCATCGACAGGTCGTCGGCCTGGGCCGCGCCCGGCAGCGCGGCGGCCGCGCCGGCGTACGGCTCGCGCGGCTCGAGCGTGAAACGCCCGGCCGGCGCCCCGTCGGCGACCACCAGGTCGATCACGCGCACGCCGTGCCGCGCGGCGACCTCGATCGCCGGCGATGGGCTGCCGCGCTCGACGATCAGCGCCTTGGCCCCGAGGTCCGACAGGTAGAAGTCGAACTCGTCGGCGCGGTACGCCGGGTTCAGCGGCGCGCTGGCCACCGCGCTGGCGCAGGCGACGAAGCAGGTCGCCATCTCGGGGCCGTTGGGCAGCACGATCGCGACGCGGTCGTTGCGGCCGAGGCCGAGCGCGTTCAGGCGCGCCGTCGTCTCGGCGACGAGCGCGCGCAGCCCGGCGAAGTTCAGCGGCGCGCGCCCGGGCGCCGAGATGGCGGTCGCGCCGTCGGCGCCTTGGGCCAGCAGGGGGTGCAAGGTGGTGTGCATGGACGACGGGCGCGGCGCGCGGGTGCGGAAGAAGGCCCGCGTTATACCGCGATCGCCGGGCACCCCCGACGCGCCGCCACCGGCGGGCAGCGGCCGCCGCGCCCCCGCGGCGGCCGCTGCGGGGGTGTCGGCGCGTGGCGTTGATCTGGCGCAATCCAGCGCGGGCGGGGCCGCGCGACGATGCGGGCACTGACATGGCCATCGGCCCGCCGCGGCCGCCACAAGGACAGACCACGCTATGAGCACCGACACCGGCACCCTCTCCCCGGCGGCGTCTGCGCGCGGTGTGCCGCGTGCGGCGACGCCGCCGCGGGCCCCGCTGGCCGCTGGGCCGGCGCTGCCGTATCCGGGCGGCGGCGAACGGGCGTCGCCGGCGCGGCGGCTCGCCCCGGCACTGGCCGCGCTCGGCGTCAGCGCCGCCGACGCGCAGGCGCTCGAGCGCGACGCGCGCACGCGGCTGGTCGCGCAGGGGCAACCCGTGTTCCAGCGCAGCAACGTCGCGCACACCGTCGTCGTGCTGCTGCAAGGCGATGTCGCGCTGGGCGTCGCGCTGGCCGACACGCAGTTCCGCCCCGAGCGGCTCGTGCACGCACCGGCCTGGCTCGATCTGGCGTCGGCCTGGCTCGACACCACCTTCCCGCTCGACGCGCGCGCGCTGAGCCCGGTGGCAGTGGCCGAGTGGCCGCTCGACGTGCTGGCCCCGCTCATCGAGCGCCGCCCGACGCTGGCACGCACGCTGATCGACGCGCTGGCCGCGCAGGTGCGCGCGCTGGCGCTGAACACGCACGAGCTGATGCACAAGGACGCGCCGGCGCGCCTGGCGGCGTGGCTGCACCAGCGCTGCGTCCCGCGCCCGGGCGTGCCCGGCCAGGCGGTGGTGCAGCTGCACGAGCGCAAGCGCGACATCGCGTCGCAGCTGGCGATCACGCCCGAGACGCTGTCGCGCCTGATGCGCAGCTTCATGCAGCAGGGTGTGCTCGAAGTCAGCGGCTACACGGTGCACGTGCTCGACCCGGCGGCGCTGGCCGCGCTGGCCGACGGCCAGACGGCCCCCTGCGCCGGCTGAGGCCCCCCTGCCCGCACAGCCATCGCGTCGCACGGTGCGCTGCGGCCGTCGGGGCGCCGTCGTCGTGCGGCCCGGCGCCGGCACGCACGCCGTCCGCGTTCAGCGGCGGTTTTCGAGCAGCAGCAGCCCGGCGGCGGTGTTCGAGATCGGGATGTGGTAGTTGCGGTGCAGTTCGCTCACGCGCCCGCTCAGCGCGCCGCGCGCGGCCAGCCAGTTCAGCAGTTCGATGCCCTGCGTGCCGACCTCGCGCACCAGTTCCTTGTTCGAGTACTGCGTCGCCCACGTCGGATCGGCGGTCAGGCTGTCGATGAACTTCAGGTCGAACGCCTTGTTGATGTGGCCGGCGCGCTCGCCCTCGAGCTGGTGCGACAGCCCGCCGGTGCCGAGCACGAGCACGTTCGCGTCGCGCGGCCAGGCCTCGATCGCGCGGCCGACGGTCTGCCCGAGCTTGAAGCAGCGCGCCGCCGACGGCAGCGGGAACAGCACCGTGTTGATGCACACCGGCACCACCGTCACCGGCCATTGCTGGTCGGGCCACAGCAGCGCCATCGGCAGCGTGAACGCGTGGTCGACGAGCATCTCCTGGCACACCACCGGGTCGAACTCGGCGGCCACGAGCGACTCGACGAGGTGCCACGACAAGTCCTCGTCGCCGCGAAACGGCGGCACCTGCGGGATGCCCCAGCCCTCGTCGGCGTTGCGGTACTCGGGCGCGGCGCCGACCGCGAAGGTCGGCATCTTGTCGAGGAAGAAGTTCAGGCCGTGGTCGTTGTAGAACAGCACGACGACGTCGGGCCGGACTTCGCCGAGCCACTGGCGCACCGGGCCGAAGCCGTCGAAGAACGGCTTCCAGTACGGGTCCTGCTGCAGTCGCCGGGCGATCGCGCCGCCGATCGCGGGCACGTGCGAGGTCATGATGCTGCCGAGGATGCGGGCCATCGTCGTCTCCTTCGGAGTTCAGTCGCGGCCGGCGGCCACCAGCTTGGCCTTGAACGCTTCTTTCGTCATGCCGGTCTGCTGCGCGCCGATGTCCTGCATGTCCAGCCCGAAGATGCCGGCGAACTTGGCCAGGTAGTACGCGTTGCCGCCGGCGGCCAGCAGTGCGAGCACGTTGCGGCTGCGCACGGCCTCGCGCTGTTCGGCGTTCAGCCCGTACTTCGCGCAGTAGGCGTCCTCGTCGGCGACGAACGCGGCACGGTTGGCGGCGTCGTTGAACGAGTAGCACATCTTGTTCAGCGCGTAGCCCTTGCGCGCCATCGCACCGTCGAACAGCACGGTGCCGGGGATTGTGTCGTCGCTCGTCGTGCGCATCGGCGGTCTCCTTTGCGTCGTCTTCGGTCACACTCGGCCTGCCGCCACCGCGTGGGCCGCTCGACCGCAGTGTCGGCACGCCGGCCGCGGCCGTAAACACGCCCACGTTCATGTCTGGCATGAGCCGTTTCGATCATTTGGACCTCGACCCGCGGCTGCTGCAGCTGCTGGTCGCCGTCGTCGAGGAGCGCTCGATCACGCGCGCGGCCGGGCGGCTGGGTGTGACGCAGTCGGCCGTCAGCCACGGGCTCGAGCGGCTGCGCGCGATCGTCGGTGACGCGGTGGTCGTCAAGTCGGGCCGCGGCGTCGTGCCCACCGCGCACGCCGAAGCGCTCGCGGTGCGCGCGCGCGAGCTGCTCGAGGCGCTGCGCGGCTTCGCCGCCGCCGGGACGTTCGAGCCGGCGCGGCTGGTGGCCACCGTGCGCATCGCCGCCAACGACCTGCAGCGTGACCTGCTGCTGCCGCGGCTGTTCGCACGGCTGCACGACGCCGCACCGGGGCTCACGCTGCACGTCGTGCCGTCGGAGGTGCCCAGCGCCGAGATGCTGCGCGACGAGGGCTGCCACCTCGTGATCTCGCCGCGCCCGCCCGAAGCGGGCGACATCGTGCACAAGCGACTGTTCGAGGACGGCTACCGCGTCTTCTACGACGCGAGCCAGCGCGACGCGCCAGCCACGCGCGAGGCCTACGAGCAGGCCGAGCACGTGACGGTGCTGCGCGACGCGGGGCGCGCGCTCGACATCGACCGCGTGCTCGGTGCCGCCGGCGTGCAGCGGCGCTTCGTCGTGCGGGTGCCCGACTTCGCCGGCGTGCGTCCGTTCGTGCGCGGCAGCCGGCGGCTGGCAACGCTGCCCGGGCTGCTGCGCGTGGACCTGCTGCGCGGGCTCGCGCATGCGCCGGTGCCAGTGGCGTGCCCGCCGATGCCGATGTACATGGTGTGGCACCTGCGCTACCAGACCGACCCGATGCACCAGTGGCTGCGCCGCGAGCTCGAGGCGGTCGTCGCGCCCGCGCTGGAGGCGGCGCGCGCGGCGTGACGCGCTGCCGCGTCAGCCGCCGCCGTGCAGCCGGCGGTAGTCGCTCGGCGACATCCCGGTGGCGGCGCGGAACACGCGGCTGAAGTGCGCCAGGCTCGTGAAGCCGCGGTCGAGCGCGATGTCGGTGATCGCGCGATGCGCCTGGCGCGGGTCGGCGAGGTCGGCGCGGCACGCGTCGAGCCGCTGCGCGAGCACGTAGCCGGCCACGCCGTCGGGCTCGTCGGCGAAGGCGTTGTACAGCTGCCGGCGCGACACGTTGAGCGCGCGCGCGATCGCGTCGACGCTCAGCCGCGGGTCGCCCAGGCGCTGCGCGACGTGGCGCTTGATGCGCTCGCGCAGCGCCTCGCGCTGCGTCGCCGCGGTGCCGCGGCCGGCGAGGTCGAGCAGCGACAGGTGCACGCAGTGCGTGATCAGCTCGCCGACACCGCGCGCCGCGTCGGAGCCCATCGTCGGCAGCTCGCGGTACGCGTGGCGCATCGTCTCGAGCGCGAGCCGCGCGACGCCGCCGTCGCCGAGCGGGCGCGCGCACAGCTGCGGCAGCGGCAGGCCGCGCTCGACCAGGCTCGCCTTGGGCACCATCACGATCAGGTGCTCGACGCGCACCGGGTTGTCCACCGCGTAGGTGTCGGTGGTGTCGTACAGGCTCCACTGCCCCGGGCCGACCCACGCGCGGCGACCGTGCTGCTCGACGCCGGCGCGCCCCTGCAACGGTGCGACGATCTTGACGTAGCCGGTGTCGCTGCGCCGCACCAGCGAGCGCGAACGCATCACGCGGTGGCGGTTGGCCTCGAGCCTTGTCAGCACGACGTCGCCGGCGTGCGCGCTGACCATGCGCCCGTCGAAGGTGGTGTCGCCGTACAGGTCCGACTCGAGGCCGCCGAACAGGCGGTGGATCCAGTCGGCCCAGAACGCGACGCGCTCGCGCGGCGACACCTCGTCGGTCGTCATCAGCGCGGCAGCGGTGGTCATCGCGGCACCCACGGGTCGTGGCGGAGCCGAAATTATCCCGGGCCGCACCCGCCGCGGCCGCAGCGGGAGCCGTCGCCCGACCTAGGGAAAGTCCGAGGCCACCGTGCACAAATCGTCAAGTCCGATTGCACGCGCAGGCAAGCACGGCCGCGGGCCGCCGCCTAGAGTGCGCGTGCGGCCCGCTGGCTGCCCTCACCCGAGACGACCAGGAGACACGCGATGAGCCAAGACACCCGTTCCCCCGGCCTGACCCGCCGCCGCGCCACGCAGGCGCTGGCCGTCGGCGCCGCCGCGCTGTCGGCGCCGATGCTGTCGCTCGCGCAGGCGCAGCCGGTGCGCGTCGGCTACGCGATCGCGCGCACCGGCCCGTGGACCGGCGGCGCGCAGGTCAGCCAGGAGCCCAACTACATCCTGTGGGCCGAGCAGCAGAACGCCGCCGGCGGCCTGAACGTCGGTGGCACCCGCCGCCGCATCGAGCTCGTCAGCAGCGACGACCGCAGCGAGATCGAGACCTGCGTGCGCACCTACGAGAAGCTGATGGGCAGCGACAAGGTCGACCTGATCCTGCCGCCGTGGGGCAGCAACGCGAACTTCGCCGTCGCGCCGCTGGCCAACCGCTTCGGCTACCCGTTCCTCGCGCCGACCGCGCTGTCGCGGCGCCTCGTCGAGATGAAGCTGCCGTATTTCTTCCTGATGCTGCAGCAGCCGGCGCCGATGACCCACGCGCTCGTCGAGCTGCTGAAGAGCCAGGGCGTCAGGAGCGTTGCCGTGATCTACGTCGACGACCTGTTCGGGCTCGAGAACTACGCCGCGCTGAAGGTCGCGCTGCAGGGCTCGGGCATCAGCATGGTCGAGGACAAGAGTTACCCCGGCGGCGTCAAGGACCTGTCGCCGGTGCTGCGCTCGATCAAGGACAAGAACCCCGACGCCTTCATCGGCTTCACGTACCCGCCCGACACGATCCTCGCGAGCCGCCAGGCCAAGGAAATCGGCTTCAACCCGAAGGTGTTCTACGCCTCGGTCGGCACCGCGTTCCAGCTCTACCGCAACGTGATGGGCGCCAGCGCCGAAGGCGTGATGGGCATGGGCTCGTGGAACGCCAAGACCAGCCCCGGCGCGAAGGCGTACTTCGAGGCACACACCAAGCGCTTCGACGGCAAGGAGCCCGACCGCTGGGCCAGCGGCGCGTGCTGGGCGGCGCTCGAGATCCTGACCGCCGCGGTCGCGCGCCACGGCCTGGACCGCAAGGCGATCCGCGACTACGTCGCGAACAACGAGCACAGCACGATCCTCGGCAAGATCCGGTTCAACGGCAGCGAGAACGTCGGCACGCCCGGCTCGGTGAGCCAGTGGCAGAAGGGCGAGTTCGAGGTCGTCTGGCCGAAGTCCATCGCCACCGCCGCGCCGATCGCCAAGCCGGCCTGGGCGTAGCCCGGACGAGCGAAGGTCCCTGCGGACCTTCGCTCGCCTGGCTACGGCCCGTGCGCGTCTCGCGCGCACGGGCTGGGCCTTGCCGTTCCACTACACGTCCATGTCCCTCGGTGCCTGGCTCGAACTGATCGCTTCCGGTGTCATCACCGGCAGCATCTATGCGCTCGTCGCGCTCGGGCTGAACCTGCAGTACGGGCTGATGCGCATCCTGAACATCGCGCACGGCGAGTTCCTGATGCTCGGCGCCTTCGTGACCTGGGTCGCAGCCACCGCCTTGGGCTGGTCGCCGCTGGCGATGATCCCGCTGAGCTTCACGCTGACCTTCGTGCTCGGCCTCGTCATCCACCGGCTGTGGTTCAAGCGCCTGACCGACACGTCGCCCAACGTCGACGTGTTCGAGGCGCGCGCGCTGATGGTCAGCTTCGGCCTGATGTTCCTCGTGCAGAACTTCGCGTCGTGGGTGTGGGGCGGCGAGCTGCGCGGCTACGACTACCTGACCGACCCGGTGGCGATCGGCGGCGCGCAGTTCGCGGCCAACAAGCTGCTCGTGCTCGCGCTGTCGCTCGTGTTCTCGGCGGCGCTGATCGTGCTGCTGCGCACGACGCTGCTCGGCAAGGGCGTGCGCGCGCTGATGCAGTCGCCCACCGGCGCACAGCTCGTGGGCATCGACACGAAAACGCTGCACCCGCTGATGTTCGGCATCGGGCTCGGGCTGTCGGGCGTCACCGGCTGCCTGCTGTCGATGACGTACACGATCGCGCCGGCGATGGGCGAGCCCTACACCGTCACGGCGCTGATCGTGATCACGCTCGGCGGCTTCGGCAGCATGGGCGGCGCGCTGGCGGGCGGCCTGCTGCTCGGCGTCGTCGAGGCGATCGGCATGCACTTCACGAGTCCGTCGCTGAAGTCGCTGCTGTCGTACACGGTGTTCATCGCCGTGCTGCTGCTGCGCCCCAACGGGCTGTTCCACCGCAAGCGCTGAGCGCGGAGGGGCTCGCGTGAACGACCGCCAGATCCTGACCCGCGACCTGCTGGTGCTGTTCGGCCTCACCGGCTGGTCGCTCGCGATCCCATACTACGGCAGCGAGTTCGCCGTCTCGATGGCGCTGTCGTGCCTGATGTACATCGCGCTGGCGACGAGCTGGAGCCTGTTCTGCGGCACGACTCGGTACCTGTCGCTGGCCACCGCGGCGTTCTTCGGCATCGGCGCGTACACGAGCGCGCTGACGATGGAAGGCCACGGCTGGACGCTCGCCATCGTCTACGGTGCCGGCATCGCGACCGCCGTGGCCGTCGTGATGGGCGCGCTGGTGCTGCACCTGCGCGGTACCTACTTCGCGGTGCTGACCTTCGGCATGACGGAGCTGATCCGCCACGCGATCACCTACTGGGAGAAGCAGGTCACCGGTACCGTGGGCCGCGTGCTCCTCGTCGTGCCCGAGCGCGACACGGTCTACCTCACGGTGCTCGCGCTCGCGGTGCTCGCGGTGGCCACGTCGATCGTCGTGCGCCGCACGCGCTTTGGCCTCGCGATGCGCGGGATCGGCAGCGACGAGCAGCGCGCGCAGACGCTTGGCGTCGACACGCGGCGGGTCAAGATCGCCGGCTTCGCGCTCACCGCCGCGTTCGCCGGCGCGGTCGGCGCCGCGATGAGCGTGCGCTGGACCTACATCGACCCCACCACCGTCTTCAACCCCTTCATTGGCTTTCAGACCGTGCTGATCGCGCTGATCGGCGGCGCGGCGACGCTGTGGGGCCCGCTGATCGCGGCGATCGTGTTCAGCCTGCTCGCCGAGACGCTGCGCCTGCAGCTGCCGCAGCTGTACATGATGACGCTCGGCCTGCTGCTGATCCTGTCGGTGCTGTACCTGCCGGGCGGCCTGGCGTCGCTGCGCTGGCAGACGCTGCGCGGGTGGTGGAACGACACCCGGGCGTGGTGGAAAGAGAAGCGCTACGAGTGGAGCGGCGACAAGGCCCGCGACGCGCAGCGCGAGAAGGAGCGCCGCGTTGTCATCTGACCCGCACATCAGCCACACGCGGCCCGACGGCACGCCGCACGACGCGCACGTGCCGCTGCTGCTCGACGCGCACGAGGTCACGGTGCGCTTCGGCGGCCTGACCGCCGTCGACGGCGTCAGCGCGCAGTTCCGCGCCGGCGAGCTGGTGGGCATCATCGGCCCCAACGGCGCCGGCAAGACGACGTTCTTCAACGCGATCTCGGGCGTGCAGGAGCCGACCTCGGGCCGGCTCGTGGTTCACGGCCGCAACCTGACCGGCCGCAAGCCGCACCGCTTCGCCGCGCACGGCGTCGCGCGCACGTTCCAGACGCCACGCACCTTCGCCGAGATGCGCGTGCGCGACAACATCGCCTTCGGCCTCAAGTTCGCCGGCCGCCGGCCGCGCAAATACGTGTTCTGGGGCGACGAGGACGGTGTGCCATGGGCGCTGCGCACGCCCGACAGCATCCTCAAGCTGATCGGGCTCGACGCGCTCGCCGACCTGCCGGCCGCGGCGATCACGCCGAGCCAGCAGCGCCTGCTCGAGATCGGCATGGCGCTGGCGACGCGGCCGAAGCTGCTGCTGCTCGACGAGGTCGCCGCAGGCCTGACCGAAGGCGAGATCGAGGAGATGGCGCGGCTCGTCCGCCGCATGCGCGACGAGCTCGACCTGACGGTGATCTGGATCGAGCACGCGGTGACGATCCTGCTGCGCCACGTCGAGCGCGTGATCGTGCTGCACCAGGGGCGCAAGATCGCCGACGGGCCGCCCGCCGACGTCGTGCGCGACCCCGAGGTCGTCGAGGCCTACCTCGGCGACGAAATGATCGACGACACCGCCGAGGTGACGCCGTGATGTGGTGGCGCCCGGATCCGTTCGTGCTCGGCGGCACCGGCCGCGCGCACCTGAAGGTGCAGGGCCTCGCGGCCGGCTACGGCCCGTTCCTCGTGCTGCGCGACCTCACGCTCGAGGCGCGCCCGGGGCTCACGGTGATCCTCGGCCCCAACGGCGCCGGCAAGACGACGCTGCTCAAGGCGCTGGCGGGCCTGATCCCGCGGCGCGGCATCGTCACGCTCGACGGCGACGACCTGCCCGAGAAGACGCACGAGATCGTGCGCGCCGGCGTCGCGCTGGTGGCCGAAGGCCGGCAGCTGTTCCCGCAGATGACGGTCGCCGAGAACCTCGAACTCGGCGGCTGGCTGGTGCCCAGGGCCGAGCGCGCGCGCCGCATCGACGAGGCGTTCACGAACTTCCCGAAGCTGCGCGAGCGCGCCAACCAGCTCGCCGGCACGATGAGCGGCGGCGAGCAGCAGATGGTGGCTGTCGCGCGCGCGATGGTCAGCCATCCGCGCCTGCTGATGCTCGACGAACCGTCGCTCGGCCTCGCGCCGAAGATGGTCGACGAGCTGCTCGCGATCGCGCGGCGCATCGCCGACGCCGGCACGACGGTGCTGATGGTCGAGCAAAACGTCAAGAAGGCGCTCGCGGTGGCCGACCGCGGCTACGTGCTCGAGCGCGGCCAGCTCGTCGCCAGCGGTGCCGCGAAGCTGCTCGCGCGATCGACGGTGGTGCGCGAGGCCTACCTCGGCGCCGCCGAATCCGACACCACGACCGCCGCCGACGCGGCGCACCGGCGCCGCACCGCGGCGCCCGCCTGACCCGAAGGAGAACCCCATGTCCGACCTGTCGATGCTGATCAACGGCCTGAAGGTGACGGCCGAGAAGAACGCCACGTTCGAGCGGCGCAACCCGCTCGACGGCACCGTCGCGACGCGCGCGCCGGCCGCCTCGCCCGCCGACGCCGTGATGGCCGTCGAAGCCGCCGCCGAGGCGTTCAAGACCTGGAGCGAGACGGGCCCGAGCGCGCGCCGTGCGCTGCTGCTCAAGGCCGCCGACGCGCTCGAGGCCAAGACGCCGCAGTTCGTCGAGGCGGTGCCCGCCGAGACCGGCGCCACCGGGATGTGGGCCGGCTTCAACGTGATGCTCGCCGCCGGAATGATCCGCGAGGCCGCGGCGCTGACGACGCAGGTCGCCGGCGAGGTGATCCCGTCCGACGTGCCCGGCAGCCTCGCGATGGGCGTGCGCCAGCCCGCCGGCGTCGTGCTCGGCATCGCGCCGTGGAACGCGCCGGTCATCCTCGGCGTGCGCGCGATCGCCACACCGCTGGCCTGCGGCAACACCGTGATCCTCAAGGGCAGCGAGAACTGCCCGCGCACGCACGCGCTGATCGTCGAGGCGTTCCAGGACGCGGGCTTTCCGCCCGGCGTCGTCAACTACATCACCAACGCGCCGGCCGACGCCGGTGCGGTGGTGGAGGCGATGGTCGCGCACCCGGCGGTGCGGCGCGTCAACTTCACCGGCAGCACGCGCGTGGGCAAGATCATCGCGATGACCTGCGCGAAGTACCTCAAGCCCGTCGTGCTCGAGCTCGGCGGCAAAGCGCCGCTGGTGATCCTCGACGACGCCGACCTCGACGACGCGGTCAACGCCGCCGCGTTCGGCTGCTTCGCCAACAGCGGCCAGATCTGCATGTCGACCGAGCGCATCGTCGTCGACCAGAAGGTCGCCGACGAGTTCGTCAGGAAGTTCGCCGACAAGGCCAAGAGCCTGCCGCTCGGTGACCCGCGCAAGCCCGAGCCCGTCGTGCTCGGCTCGGTGGTCGGCATGGCCACCGTCGAGCACTGCAACGCGCTGATCGACGACGCGCTGGCCAAGGGCGCGAAGCTGGTGTGCGGCGGCAAGGCCGACTCGACGCTGATGCCGGCCACCCTGCTCGACCACGTGACGCCCGAGATGCGCATCTACCGCGAGGAGACCTTCGGCCCCGTCAAGGCCATCGTGCGCGTCAGGGGCGTCGAGGAGGCGATCGCGTGTGCGAACGACAACGAGTACGGCCTCTCCGCCGCGGTGTTCGGGCGCGACATCGCGCGCGCGTTCAACGTCGCGCGCAAGATCGACTCGGGCATCTGCCACGTCAACGCACCGACCGTGCACGACGAGGCGCAGATGCCTTTCGGCGGCGTCAAGGGCTCGGGCATCGGGCGCTTCGGCGGCAAGGCCGGCATCGCCGAGTTCACCGAGCTGCGCTGGATCACGGTGCAGACGCAGCCGCGGCACTACCCGTTCTGACGCGACGCGCGCCGGCGGTTCGGCGCCAGCCGACGTGACATCCCGCACGGTGCGGCGCCCGCGGGGCGCCGCCCTGCGCTCGCGCGCGGCTCAAGCGGCATCGCCCTTGCGCCGATGACCATGGCGAGCCGAGTTCGTGACCGCCACACGGTGGCCGTCGCCCGATGACCGCCCCCGTGTCCACCGCCGAGCCCCCCGCGTCGAAGCGCGCGGCCGCGCCGCTGCCGAGCGACGATGCGCGCCTGCGCGCGCTGGCGGCCGAGAACGCCGCGCTGCGGCTGGCGATCGAGCGGTTGCCACACGGGCTGTGCATGTTCGACGGCGCCGACCGGCTCGTGCTGGCCAACCGCCGCTACCGCGAGATCTGGGACCTGCCCGAGGCGCTGATGCGCCCCGGCACGCCGTTCGCGGACATCCTGGCCGCCACGCGCGGGCGCGAAGCCGAGTGGAGCCGCCTAGCCGAGCTGCCACCGCCCGACCGCGACCGCACGCGCCGGCGTGAATGGGTGATGGACGACGGGCGCACGATCTCGATCGTCGTCACGCGCCTGGCCGACGGCACCGCGATCGCGGTGCACGAGGACGTCACCGAGCAGCGGCGCACCGAGGCACGGATCGCACACCTCGCGCGCCACGACGCGCTGACCGGTCTCGTCAACCGCGCGGTGCTGCGCGAGGAACTCGAGCGGCTGCTCGCGCGCAACGCGCGCGGCGAGGACCTCGCGCTGCTGTACCTCGACCTCGACCGCTTCAAGGCCGTCAACGACAGCCACGGGCACCCGGTGGGCGACGAGCTGCTGCGCGAGGTCGCCGCGCGGCTGCGCGGCTGCGTGCGCGACACCGACCTCGTCGCAAGGCTGGGGGGCGACGAGTTCGCGATCGCGCAGTGCGGCGCGCCGCAGCCGACCGCGTCGCGCCGGCTCGCCCAGCGCCTGATCGAGGCGCTGTCGGCGCCGTTCGAGATCGCCGGCGTGCAGGCGCACATCGGCACCAGCGTCGGCATCGCGGTGGCGCCGTTCGACGGCGACGACCCCGACACGCTGCTGAAGAACGCCGACCTCGCGCTGTACCGCGCGAAGGCCGACGGCCGCGGCGCGCTGCGCTACTTCGAGCCGGCGATGGACGAGCGCGCCCGCCGGCGCCGCACGCTCGAGGCCGACCTGCGCGCCGCGCTGGCGCTGCAGCAGTTCCACCTCGAGTACCAGCCGGTGGTGCGCGTGGCCGACGCAGCCGTGTGCGGCGTCGAGGCGCTGCTGCGCTGGCGACACCCGGTGCGCGGCGAGGTCTCGCCCGCCGAGTTCGTGCCGCTGGCCGAGGACACCGGCCTCATCGTGCCGATCGGCCGCTGGGTGCTCGAGCAGGCCTGCCGCGACGCGCTGCGCTGGCCGGCGTCGGTGCGCGTCGCGGTCAACGTGTCGGCCGTGCAGTTCCGCCACGGCGCGCTGCTGCGCGACGTCGCGCACGCGCTGGCGCACAGCGGGCTGGCCGCCGGGCGGCTCGAACTCGAGATCACCGAGTCGGTGATGCTGCGCGAGCCGGCGCAGGCCGTCGCGCAACTCGCGCAGCTGCGCGCGCACGGCGTCGGCGTTGCGCTCGACGACTTCGGCACCGGCTACTCGTCGCTGTCGACGCTGCACGCCTTCCGGTTCGACCGGCTCAAGATCGACCGCTCGTTCGTGCACGACGTCGAGCGCGACGCGGGCGCGCGCTCGATCGTGCGCGCCGTCGCCGGCCTGGGCCGCAGCCTCGGCATCGCGACGACGATCGAAGGCGTCGAGACGCCCGAGCAGCTCGCCATCGCGCGCGACGAAGGCTGCATCGAGGCGCAGGGCCACCTGTTCAGCCGGCCGCGCCCGGCCGACGCGATCGCCGCGTTCGTCGCGTCGGCCGCCGCAGGCCGCAGCCGCGCAGCATCCCCCGGGAGCGCCGATGTTTGAACGCCTCGTCTACGTGAGCCGCGCGGCGCCCGGCGTCGGCGCGCGCGACGCCTACGACATCGTGCGCACCGCGCACAACCGCAACAGCCAGCTCGGCCTGACCGGGGCGCTCGTCTTCGTCGACGGCCACTTCGTGCAGGTGCTCGAGGGCGATGCGTTCCACCTGCGCCAGCGCTTCGCCGTCATCGCCGCCGACCCGCGCCACACCGACGTGCAGGTGCGCGAGCACGTCGCGATCGACGAGCGCCTGTTCCCCGACGAGTGGATGGCGCTGCGTCACGGCGACGAGGTGCCCGAGGCCGTGCGGCGCGCATTCGCCGACGCAGCGGGACCGCACCACTGGCCTGCCGCGCGCCTGCTGGCCTACGTGCGCTCAGCCTGCGCCGACGCGGCAGCGCCGCGCTGACTCCGGCGCCGTGCCCGCTGCGGGCCTTCTTCAGCCCGCGGCCACGGGCGTGCCGGACGCGACCGCCCCGCTATCATCGATCGGTGTCAACTCGCCTGCGAGCCCCCGAGATGCCTGTGCCGTTGCGGCCCCGTCGGCCCCCTCGCTGTCCCACTGCGCCGGATCTTCGCCGCGTGCGCGGCGTCGCCGTCGCCGCGGCCATCGCGCTGTCGGCGACGTCGGCCACGGCGCAGTCGACGGCCGATGCGACGACGCGTGTCATCGTGACCGCCAGCGGCGCCGAGCTGCGCCTGTTCGACACACCGTACGCCGCCGGCGTGATCGACGCCGACGAGCTGCGCGCGGCCGGCCCGATGGTCAACCTGTCGGAGGCGATGGCGCGCGTGCCGGGGGTCGTCGCGAACAACCGCCACAACTACGCGCAGGACCTGCAGATCCACTCGCGCGGCTTCGGGGCACGCGCCTCGTTCGGCGTGCGCGGCATCCGGCTGTACACCGACGGCATTCCCGCCAGCGGCCCCGACGGCCAGGGGCAGGTGTCGCACTTCGACCTCGCCGGGGCGCAGCGCGTCGAGGTGCTGCGCGGGCCGTTCTCGGCGCTGTACGGGTCGAGTTCGGGCGGCGTGATCTCGCTCGTCAGCGCGGCGCCGACCGAGCGGCGCTGGCTGCTCGGCGGCGACGTCGGCAGCGACGGTCTGTGGCAGGCGCGCGCCGGCGTCGAGGCGCCGTTCGACGGCGGCTTCAGCCTGCGCGCGAGCGCGAGCCGCTTCGAGATCGACGGCTTTCGCCCGCACAGCAGTGCGCAGCGCACGCTGGGCAACGCGCGCCTGGGCTGGGACGGGCCGCGCGACCGCGTCGTGCTGATCGTCAACGCGCTCGACCAGCCCGCGCTCGACCCGCTCGGGCTCACGCGCACGCAGTTCGAAACCGACCCCGACCAGACGACGCCGCAGGCGCTGCTGTACGACACCCGCAAGAACACCCGCCAGGAGCAGGCCGGGCTCGCGTGGCGCCACCGCTTCGACGACGCCGGCGCGCTCAGCGAGAGCCGCGTTGCGGCCTACGTCGGCCAGCGCTCGGTGACGCAGTGGCAGTCGATCCCGTTCACGGTGCAGTCCTCGCCGACGCACCCCGGTGGCGTGATCGACTTCGACCGCGACTACGGCGGCGTCGACGCGCGCCTCGTGTGGCGCTGGGCGCTGGCCGGCGAGCGCAGCGCGCAGCTGGTGGCCGGCACCAGCGTCGACGGCAGCGTCGAGCACCGGCGCGGCTACGAGAACTTCGTCGGCACGACCGACGCCGACCGCGTGCTCGGCGTCACCGGTGCGCTGCGGCGCGACGAGCGCAACCGCGTGACGGCGCGCGACGTCTACGCGCAGGCCGAGGCCGACCTCGCACGCGACTGGACCGCCACGCTGGGTGTGCGCCACGGCCGCGTCGAGTTCCGCAGCGACGACCGCTACCTCGTCAACGGCGACGATTCGGGCTCGCGCGCCTTCGGCTACACGAACCCGGCGGCGGCACTGCAGTGGCGCGTGACGCCGGCGCTGAACCTGTACGTCAGCGCCGGCCGCGGCTTCGAGTCGCCGACGTTCAACGAACTCTTCTACCGTCCCGACGGCCTGGCCGGCTTCAACACCGGGCTGAACGCACAGACCAGCAGCCAGTGGGAGGCGGGGCTGAAGTGGCGCGAGCCGTCGCGCGGCCTCTCGCTCGACGTCGCCGTGTTCGACATCCGCACCGACGACGAGATCGGCGTGGCCAGCAGCAGCGGGGGACGCACGACGTTCCGCAACGTCGGGCGCACGCTGCGGCAGGGTGCCGAGTTCGATCTGCGCTGGCGCATCGCCGACGCCTGGCGCGCGCAGCTCGCCGCGAGCTGGCTCGACGCGACGTACCGCGACACGCTGCCGTCGACGCCGATCGTCGCCGGCAACCGCATCGCCGGCACGCCCGACGCCTGGGGCTACGCCGAGCTGGCGTGGCTGCCAGCCCGCGGCGTCGAGCTCGCACTCGAAGCGCGCGGCCAGAGCGACGTGCCGGTCAACGACGCCAACACCGACTTCGCCGAGGGCTTCGTCCTGGCGGCGCTGCGCGCGCGCTGGCAGCGCGACCTGGGCGCGGGGCGGCTCGAGCTGCTGGCACGGCTCGACAACCTCGCCGGCCGGCGTGTCGCCGGCAGCGTGATCGTCAACGAGGCCAACCAGCGCTACTTCGAGCCGGCGCCCGGGCGCACCTGGCTGCTCGCGGCGCGCTGGAGCGCGCCGTTCTGAACGCCGCCTCAGCCGCCGGCCGGCTTGGCCGGTGCCTTGTCGCTCCACAGCTGGCCGCCGGTGGCCCAGTCGTGGCGCGCGATGTCGTAGAACAGGACGTCGACGCCGTCGGCACTGCCACCAAGCGTCCTGACGCAGGCTTCGGTCAGCGCCTGCGCCAGCGCCCGTTTCTGCTCGACGCTGCGGCCTTCGAACAGTTCGACGCGGATCGTGGGCATGGTCGGTCTCCTCAGGGGGTGAAGTTCAATCGCGGTAGCCGGGCATGACGCGGTCGAGGCGGCGCAGCAGCGCCGGCCACTCGACGTCGCCGTCCCACTCGCGGCCGTCGCCGACCCACTGGCGGTAGGTCGTCTCGGCCAGCGCGGGCGCGACGCCGGTGACGCGGCCGGGTGCCGCAGCCATCGCGCGCAGCTGCGCCTGCGCGGCGCGCTCGAGCAGGTGCATCAGCATGTAGGCCTCGGCCACCGTGCGCCCGACGACGAGCGGCCCGTGGTGCTCGAGCAGCACGCCGTCGAGTGACCCCAGCCGCTGCACGAGGCGCCGCTGCTCGTCGGCCCCGAGCGCGAGCCCCTCGTAGGGGTGGCGACCGAGACGCCCCCACAGCCGCATCGCCCACTGCGACGTCGGCAGCAGCCCTTCGGGCAGCGCACACAGCGCCACGCCCCACGGGCTGTGCAGGTGGATCACGCACTCGACGTCGGGCCGCGCCGCGTGCACCGCGCCGTGGATCGCGAAACCGCTCGGGTTGACCGGCGCGCCCGACCCGTCGACGACGCGGCCGGCGACGTCGACCTTGACGAGGTTCGACGCGCTCACCTCGTCGAACGCGAGGCCGAAGCGGTTGATCAGGTACACGCCCGGCTCGCCCGGCACGCGGGCCGACAGGTGCGTGTAGACGGTGTCGTCCCAGCCGTTCAGCGCCGCCAGCCGGTACGCGGCCGCGAGGTCGACGCGCACCTGCGCTTCGGTGCGCGGCGGGCGGGGCGGCGTCGTCACGGCGTCGTCGCTCGGCCGTGACTCAGTGCGCCTCGGCCGTCTTCGCGGCCTCGATCGCGCCGACGGTGTCGCCCTTCGCGCCGTTGAAGAACAGGTTCAGCGCGACGGCGCTGATCGCGGTCAGCAGGATGCCCGACTCGAGCAGCGGGTGCAGCCCGTGCGCCATGTGCTGCGTCCAGCGCGGCGCCACCAGCGGGATCAGCCCGAAGCCGATCGACAGCGCGACGATGTAGAGGTTGTGGCGGTTGCCCTTGAAGTCGACCGTCGACAGGATGCGAATGCCGGTGGCCGCGACCATGCCGAACATCACGAGTCCGGCGCCGCCGAGCACGAAAGTCGGGATCGACTCGACGAGCGCCGCCATCTTCGGCAGCGTGCCGAGCACGATCATGATGACGCCGCCGGCCACGCACACCCAGCGGCTCTTGACGCCGGTGACGCCGACGAGCCCGACGTTCTGCGAGAAGCTGGTGTACGGGAACGTGTTGAACACGCCGCCGATCACCGTACCCAGCCCATCGACGCGCAGCCCGGCGGCGAGCTCGGCCTGCCCGATCTTCTTGCCGGTGATCTCCGACAGCGCAAGGAACATCCCGGTCGACTCGATCATCACGACGATCATCACCAGCGTCATCGTCAGAATCATCACGAGGTCGAACGTCGGCATGCCGAACGCGAACGGCGTGACGACGTCGAACCACGCCGCCTTGCCGACCTTGTCGAAGTGCATCTTGCCCAGCGCCACCGCGACGACGCAGCCGAGCACGATGCCCAGCAGCACCGAGACGTTGGCGACGAAGCCGCGCGTGTACTTGACGAGCAGCAGGATGAACACGAGCACGAGGCCGGCCACCGCGAGGTTGTCGAGCGCGCCGTAGTTCGGGTTGTCGACCATCGGGATCGGCCCCGGCAGCTTGACGGCGGGCGGCGCGGCGCCCGGCGCCACCGGGGCGTTCAGCGCCGGCTCGATCAGCTTGGTCATCTCGACGAGCTTCGGCACGTCGACGCTTTGCGCGAGCGTCGGCGGCCCGCCCATCGCCCAGCCGACCCCCACGCGCATCAGGCTGATGCCGATGATCGCGATGATCGTGCCGGTGACCACCGGCGGGAAGAAGCGCAGCATGCGGCTCATCAGCGGCGCGATCAGCACCGACAGCACGCCGGCGCCGATGATCGCGCCGAAGATCGCGCGCGCGCCTTCGACGCCGCTTTGCGCGTTGGCCATCGCGACCATCGGCCCGACGGCGGCGAACGTGACGCCCATCATCACCGGCAGCCGGATGCCGAAGTACTTCGTGAAGCCGAGCGACTGGATCAGCGTGACGATGCCGCACGCGAACAGGTCGGCCGAGATCAGCATCGCGACCTGCTCGGGGCTGAGCTTGAGCGCGCGGCCGACGATCAGCGGCACCGCGATCGCGCCGGCGTACATCACCAGCACGTGCTGCAGGCCGAGCGCGGTCAGCCGCCCGAGGGGCAGTCTTTCGTCCACCGGGTGGACGGCGTTCGTGGTCATGGGGGTGTCTCCTCGTCGTTCGTGTCGGTGCGACGCCAGGCCCCGGTCGCGAGGGGGTGTGGCCGCGGTGCGGCCGTGCCAGGAAAGGGGTCAGTCGACCGGCGCGCCGCTGTCGAACCAGCGCTTGACGAGCGCGCGCTCGGCGTCGGTGATCTGCGTCGCGTTGTTCAGCGGCATCAGCCTGAGCACCGCGGTCTGCTGGTAGACCGCCTGCGCGTGCTGCCTGAGCAGCTCGGGCGTGTGCAGCGCGACGTTCTTGTTCTGCACCTGCGCGTTGTGACAGACGACGCAGCGCTGGTCGATCACGGCGCGCACCTCGGCGTAGGTGGCCGGCTGCGCGGCGGCAGCGCGCTGCTCGGCGCTTTGCGGCGGCGGCGCGAGCCACACCGCCAGCCCGACGAGCACCGCGGTGCCGACCACGGCGTGTTCCCACGGCGCGCGCCGCCCCTCGACGTGCGCCTTGTGGCGTGCGACGAAGCTGTGGCGGATCAGCGCGCCGGCGAGCATCAGCAGCACGAGCACGAGCCAGTTGTGCGGCCCCTGGACCAGCCAGCCGTAGTGGTTGCTCAGCATCGCGACGATGACCGGCAGCGTGAAATAGGTGTTGTGCACGCTGCGCTGCTTGCCGCGCTGGCCGTGGATCGGGTCGGGGTCGCGCCCGGCGCGCAGGTCGGCGACGACCTTGCGCTGGCCGGGAATGATCCAGAAGAACACGTTGGCGCTCATCGCGGTGGCGATCATCGCGCCGACCAGCAGGAACGCCGCGCGCCCGGCGAACAGCTGGCACGCGAGCCACGACGCAAACACGACGAACGCGAACACGAACACGCCGACGATCAGGTCGCCGTGGTGGCGCTGGCCGAAGGCACGGCAGATCACGTCGTAGACGACCCAGAACGCGACGAGGAAGCCCAGCGCCGCGGCGATCGCCGCGCCCGGCGACCAGTCGAACACCGTCTTGTCGACGAGGAAGGTGCCGGCGTTGAACAGGTACAGCACCGTGAACAGCGCGAAGCCGGTGAGCCACGTGCTGTAGCTCTCCCAGTACGACCAGTGCAGGTTCTCGGGCAGCGGCCGCCAGCGTGGCGCGACCAGGTACTTGTTCGAGTGGTAGAAGCCGCCGCCGTGCACGGCCCACATCTCGCCGTCGACGCCCTTGGCCTTCAGGTCGGCGTCGTGCGGCTTCGTCAGGCTGTTGTCGAGCATGACGAAGTAGAACGACGAGCCGATCCACGCGATCGCGGTGATCACGTGCGCCCAGCGCAGCAGCAGGTTGGCCCAGTCGAGGAGGTATGCGTCCATCAGGCGCTCACCGTCGCGCAACACGCACCGGCGAGCCGGTGCACCCTCCCCTCACCACAGCGGGCTCTGTGAGGAGCGAACGTCGCAAACCGCAGGCGGCGGGCCGGGCCCGTCGCGCGGGCGCCGCGGCGACGTCGGCAAAGTGTATACACGAAGGTGCACGATGCCGCACGGGTTTACCCTGCCACTTCGTCGCGCGGCGGTCAAAACTGAGGGTCGCGCGACGTCATCGATGCCGCCGGGCGGGGGCATCGAAGGGGCACTGCCCGCCGCCTGCCGCTCAGCTGCCGCGGTAGGTGCCGTAGCTCCACGGACTGGCCAGCAGCGGCACGTGGTAGTGGGCCGCCGCATCGGCGATGCCGAACTCGAGCGGCACCTCGTCGAGGAACGGCGGCTCGGGCAGCGCGGCGCCGCGGCCGCGGAAGTACGCTGCCACTGCGAACACGAGCCGGTAGCGGCCGCGCTGCAGCGCCTCGCCCTCGAGCAGCGGCGCGTCGGCGCGGCCGTCGTGATTCAGCACCACGGTCTTGAGCACGCGCTCGCCGCCGTCGAGTCGCAGCAGCGTGACGCGCATGCCGGCCGCGGGGCAGCCGTTGGCGGTGTCGAGAACGTGCGTGGTCAGTTTGCCCATCGTGTGTGCCTCGGGGCGACGCGGGGTGCGGCGTCGCGGTGCGGTGGAGAGTCGGATATCGAGGGAGAACCCTGAACGCGCAGCACTTGCGCGTCGCGACCGAGTGTATACACTTGAGCACACACGTCAATCGACGCCGCCCCGCCCATGCCGCGCAGCCGTGCCCAGCTCCAGGTCGTCGACGCCACCGGCAGCCGTCGCGGCGCCGCGCGGCGCACGAAGGCCGCCGAGGCGTCGACGACGCAGCGCATCGTCGAGTCGGTCACGACGGCGATCGTCGAACGCCGCCTGATGCCGGGCACCAAGCTCGCCGAGCAGCCCATCGCCGACATCTTCGGCGTCTCGCGCACCGTCGTGCGCCAGGCCCTGAACCAGCTCAGCCGCGACCACCTCGTCACGCTCGAGCCCGCGCGCGGCGCCTTCGTCGCGACGCCGAGCGTCGAGGAGGCGCGCCAGGTGTTCGAGGTGCGCGCGATGCTCGAGGCCGCGCTCGTGCAGCGGCTCGCCGCCAGCATCACCGACGCGCAGCTCGCCGAGCTGCGCGCGCACCTGCGTGCCGAGCGCGAGGCGCTCGCGCGCACCGACGTGCCGGGCCGCACGCGGCTGCTCGCCGACTTCCACGTCGTGCTCGCACGGCTGCTCGGCAACGACGTGCTCGCCGAACTGCTGGCCGACCTGCTGCGCCGCTCGTCGCTGATCGCGCTGATGTACCAGTCGTCGCACTCGGCCGAGGTCTCGCACGCCGAGCACGAGCGCATCGTCGACGCGCTCGCGCAGCGCGACGGCAAGGCCGCCGTCAAGCTGATGTCGCACCACCTGCACAGCGTCGAGCACAACCTGCACCTGGACCCGCGCGTGCCCGACCTCGCCGCCGCGCTGCGCCCGCCGCGTGCCTGAATCCCTCGAAGCCACGATGACCCCCGCCCCTTCGAACCCCGCCCGCTACCCGCGCGACCTCGCCGGCTACGGCCGCAATCCGCCGCACGCGCACTGGCCCGGCCAGGCGCGCGTCGCGGTGCAGTTCGTCCTCAACTTCGAGGAAGGCGGCGAGAACAGCGTGCTGCACGGCGACGCCGGCAGCGAGCAGTTCCTGTCGGAGATGTTCAACCCCGCGGCCTACCCGGCGCGCCACCTGTCGATGGAGTCGATCTACGAGTACGGCTCGCGCGTGGGCGTGTGGCGCATCCTGCGCGAGTTCGAGCGCCGCGGCCTGCCGCTGACGGTGTTCGGCGTGTCGATGGCGCTCGAGCGCTGCCCCGACGTGACCGCCGCTTTCGTCGAGCTCGGCCACGAGATCGCATGCCACGGCTGGCGCTGGATCCACTACCAGAACGTCGACGAGGCCACCGAGCGCGAGCACCTGCGCATCGGCATGCAGATCGTCGAAAGGCTGACGGGGCAGCGCCCGCTGGGCTGGTACACCGGCCGCGACAGCCCGAACACGCGCCGCCTCGTCGCCGACCACGGCGGTTTCGAGTACGACAGCGACTACTACGGCGACGACCTGCCGTTGTGGCTGCAGGTGCGCAAAAGCGACGGCACGCTGGCGCCGCACCTGGTCGTGCCGTACACGCTCGACTGCAACGACATGCGCTTCGCGCTGCCGCAGGGCTTCAGCCACGGCGACGAGTTCTTCGAGTACCTGCGCGATGCGTTCGACGTGCACTGGGCCGAAGGCGCGGAGCGCCCGGCCATGATGAGCATCGGCATGCACTGCCGCCTGCTCGGCCGCCCCGGGCGCATGCGCGCGCTGCAGCGCTTCCTCGACCACATCGAGGCGCACGACCGCGTGTGGGTCGCGCGGCGCATCGACATCGCCCGGCACTGGAAAGCCACGCACCCGTTCGACGCAGCCCGCGCCTTCATCTGGGAATGACATGCCGCTGACGCTCGCCCAACTGAACGCCGCCTCGCAGCCCGAATTCGTCGCGCTGCTCGACGGCACCTACGAGCACTCGCCGTGGATCGCCGAGCGTGCGTGGCACCGGCGCCCGTTCGCGAGCCTGGCCGCGCTCAAGCGCGCGCTCGTCGAGGTGCTGCGTGACGCCGGGCGCGACGCGCAGCTCGCGCTGATCCGCGCGCACCCCGAGCTCGCCGGCAAGGCGATGGTCGCCAAGACACTGACCGCCGAGTCGACGCACGAGCAGGGCAAGGCCGGCCTCACCGACTGCACGCCCGACGAGTTCGCGAAGATCCAGCGCCTGAACGCCGAGTACAACGCCAAGTTCGGCTGGCCGTTCATCCTCGCGGTGCGCGGGCCGCGCGGCACCGGCCTCACGCGCGCCGAGATCATCGCCACGTTCGAGCGGCGGCTGGCCGGCCACCCGGACTTCGAGTTCGCCGAGTGCCTGCGCCACGTCCACCGCATCGCCGAGATCCGTCTGAACGACAAGTTCGGCGTCACGCCCGAGCTCGGCAACCTGGTGTGGGACTGGGCCGAGGAACTCGCCACCGAGAGCGACCCCGGCTTCAAGGAGCACGGCCAGCTGACGGTGACCTACCTCACCGACGCGCACCGCGCCTGCGCGCGCCGGCTGCAGGCATGGATGAAGCACGCCGGCTTCGACGAGGTGTCGATCGACGCGGTGGGCAACGTCGTCGGCGTCTATCACGGCCGCGACGCCGGCGCGAGGCGGCTGCTGACCGGCAGCCACTACGACACGGTGCGCAACGCCGGCAAGTACGACGGGCGGCTCGGCATCTTCGTGCCGATGGCCTGCGTGCGCGAACTGCATCGCGCCGGGCGGCGGCTGCCGTTCGGTCTCGAAGTCGTCGCCTTCGCCGAGGAAGAGGGTCAGCGCTACAAGGCCACCTTCCTCGGCTCGGGCGCGCTCACCGGCCACTTCGACCCTGCCTGGCTCGACCAGGCCGACGCCGACGGGGTCACGATGCGCGACGCGATGCGCGCCGCCGGCCTGCCGGGCACGATGGACGCGATCGCGGCGCTGAAGCGCGACCCGGCACGCTACCTGGGTTTCGTCGAGGTGCACATCGAGCAGGGGCCGGTGCTCAACGAACTCGACCTGCCGCTGGGCGTCGTCACGTCGATCAACGGCGGCCGGCGCTTCCTCGGCGAGGTCGTCGGCATGGCCAGCCACGCCGGCACGACGCCGATGGACCGCCGACGCGACGCAGCGGTGGCCGTCGCGCAGCTCGCCGTCTACCTCGAGCGGCGCGCCGCCGCGGTGCCAGACGTCGTCGGCACGATGGGCCAGCTCGAGGTACCCGCCGGCTCGATCAACGTCGTGCCGGGGCGCTGCCGCTTCAGCCTCGACATCCGCGCGACGACCGACGCGGCGCGCGATGCCTGCGTCGCCGACGTGACGGCCGAGCTCGAGCGCATCTGCCGCCAGCGCGGCCTGACCTGCGTGCTCGAGGAGACGATGCGCGCCGCCGCGGCACCGAGCGACCCGGTATGGCAGCGGCGGTGGGAGAACGCGGTGGCCGCGCTCGGCCTGCCGGTACACCGCATGCCCAGCGGCGCCGGCCACGACGCGATGAAGCTGCACGAGGTGATGCCGCAGGCGATGCTGTTCGTGCGCGGCCTGAACGCCGGCATCAGCCACAACCCGCTCGAATCGAGCACCAACGACGACATCGAGCTCGCGGTGCGCGCGTTCCAGCACCTGCTCGACCAACTGGCCGAAACCGCATGAACCCCGCCCACGAACGACTCGACGCCTGGGTCGACGCGCACTTCGACGAGCAGGTGCGCCTGCTGCAGGAACTCGTTCGCGTGCCCACCGACACACCGCCGGGCAACAACGCGCCGCACGCCGAGCGCACCGCCGAGCTGATCGCACCGCTGGGCTGGGCCGTCGAGAAGCACCCGGTGCCGGCCGACGAGGTCAAGGCGCACGGCCTGCAGTCGATCACCAACCTCATCGTGCGCCGCCGCTACGCGCCCGGCGGGCCGACGATCGCGCTCAATGCGCACGGCGACGTCGTGCCGCCCGGCGAGGGCTGGACGCACGACCCCTACGGCGGCGAGGTCGTGGACGGCAAGCTCTACGGCCGCGCCGCCGCCGTCAGCAAGAGCGACTTCACGACCTACCTGCACGCGGTGCGCGCGCTCGAGGCCGTCTGCGACGCGCTCGGCGCACCGGCGCGCGGCGGCGTCGAGCTGCACTTCACCTACGACGAGGAGTTCGGTGGCGAGCTCGGCCCGGGCTGGCTGCTGTCGCACGGTCTCACGAAGCCCGACCTGCTGATCGCCGCCGGCTTCAGCTACCAGGTCGTCATCGCGCACAACGGCTGCCTGCAGCTGGAGGTGACCGTGCTCGGCGAGATGGCGCACGCCGCGATCCCGCACACCGGCATCGACGCGCTGCAGGGCGCGGTGGCGATCCTGAACGCGCTGTACCGGCAGAACGATCTCTACAAGGGCGTCACGTCGGGCGTGCCCGGCATCACGCATCCGTACCTCAACGTCGGGCGCATCGAGGGCGGCACCAACACCAACGTCGTGCCGGGCAAGGTCGTGCTCAAGCTCGACCGCCGCATGATCCCCGAAGAAGATCCGGCGCAGGTCGAGGCCGACCTGCGCCGTGTGATCGCCGAGGCCGCCGCCACGGTGCCCGGGATCCGCGTCGAGATCCGCCGCCTGCTGCTCGCGCACGCGTGGAAACCCGACCCCCGCAACGCCGCACTGGTGGCCGCGCTGCAGCGGCACGGGCAGGCCGTGTTCGGCGAGCCGATCCCGACCAGCGGCACGCCGCTGTACACCGACGTGCGCCTGTACGGCGCCGCCGGCGTGCCGGCTGCGATCTACGGCGCCGGGCCACGCACCGTGCGCGAGAGCAACGCCAAGCGCGCCGACGAACACATCGTGCTCGACGACCTGCGCCGCGCGACGAAGGTCGTCGCACGCACCTTGTTCGATTTGCTGCACCAGGAGTCACCGTGACGGCACCACGACGGGGCCTTCTGCGGGTTCACCATGGTGCAGCGCGCCGGCAACCTGTGCACAGAATTTGCTGCCCGATCCGCTCGTCCTGAACCACTTCGGAGTCCCGTCATGACCCTGCGTTCCCCGACCCGCCGTGCCTTCGTCGCCACCGCCACCGCGCTGCTCGCCGGTGCCGGTGTGCCCGCCCACGCGCAAGACACCACGATCCGGTTCCAGCTCGACTGGCGCTTCGAGGGGCCATCGGCACTGTTCCTCACGCCCGCGGCCAAGGGCTACTTCAGGGACGCGAAGCTCAACGTCTCGATCGACGCCGGCAGCGGCTCGGGCGCGACGATCTCGCGCATCAGCAGCGGCACCTATGACATGGGTTTCGCCGACATGGCCGCGCTGATGGAGTTCTACGGCAACAACCCGACGGCGCCGAACAAGCCGGTGGCCGTGATGATGGTCTACAACAACACGCCCGCGGCAGTGCTGGCGCTCAAGAAGAGCGGCATCAAGACGCCGGCGGACCTGACCGGCAAGCGCATGGGCGCGCCGGTGTTCGATGGCGGCCGCAAGTCGTGGCCGGTGTTCACCAAGGCCAACAATGTCGGCGCCGTGACCTGGACCTCGATGGACCCGCCGCTGCGCGAGACGATGCTCGTGCGCGGCGACATCGATGCGATCACCGGCTTCTCGTTCACGTCGCTGCTCAACCTCGAGGCACGCGGCGTCAAGGCCGACGAGATCGTCGTCTTTCCCTACGCCCAGTACGGCGTGAAGTTCTACGGCAACGCCATCGTCGTGTCGGAGAACTTTCTGAAGAGCAACCCCGAAGCGGTGCGCGCCTTCCTGCGCGCGTTCACGAAGGGGGTCAAGGACGTCGTCGCCGATCCGAAGGCGGCAATCGCGTTCGTCAAGCAGCGCGACGGGATCATCAACGAAGCGCTCGAGGAACGGCGCCTGAAGCTCGCACTCGACGCCGTCGTGCTGACGCCCGATGCCAGGGCCGAGGGCTTCGGCAGCGTGATGAAGCCACGCCTGGCGCTGATGGCCAGCCAGGTGTCGGATGCGTTCGGCACCAAGGAGCGCGTCAACGCCGACGCGGTATGGACTGACGCGTTCCTGCCGCCGGCGGCCGAGCGCGACGTGTTCGCAGTGCCGCGCAAGTGGTGAGCGGCATGCAGCGCACGTTCGTCGATTTCCGCAACGTCTGGCTGGCGTACAACGACGACCTGCTCGCCAAGGGGCAGTTCGCCGTCGAGGACATCACGCTGCAGGTCGGCGCCGGCGAGTTCATCGCCATCGTCGGCCCGTCGGGCTGCGGCAAGAGCACGTTCATGAAGCTCGCCACCGGCCTGAAGCGGCCAAGCAAGGGCACCGTGATCATCGACGGGCGCGAGGTCGACGGGCCGCTGAAGATCACCGGCATGGCGTTCCAGGCGCCGAGCCTGCTGCCGTGGCGCACGACGCTCGACAACGTGCTGCTGCCGCTCGAGATCGTCGAGCCGTACCGCTCGAACTTCCGCGCCAAGCGCGCCGAGTACGCCGACAAGGCCCGCCGGCTGCTGCAAAGCGTCGGCCTCGGCGGCTACGAGGACAAGTTCCCGTGGCAGCTGTCGGGCGGCATGCAGCAGCGCGCGAGCATCTGCCGCGCGCTGATCCACGAGCCCAAGATGCTGCTGCTCGACGAACCGTTCGGCGCGCTCGACGCGTTCACACGCGAGGAGCTGTGGTGCGCGCTGCGCGACCTGCAGGCGGCGCAGAAGTTCAACGTCATCCTCGTCACGCACGACCTGCGCGAGAGCGTGTTCCTCGCCGACACGGTCTACGTGATGAGCAAGAGCCCGGGGCGCATGATCGTGCGCCGCGAGATCGACCTGCCGCGCCCGCGCGACCTCGAGATCACCTACACCCCGGCGTTCACCGACATCGTGCACGAGCTGCGCGGCCACATCGGCGCGATCCGCCAGCCGGTGGGCAAGGTCGGTGCGGCGCTGCCGCAGTGAGGCCGCGATGCGCCGCAAAACCCTCGAACGCTGGTCGCCGCTGATCCTGCTGGCCGCCACACTGGCCGTGTGGCAGCTCGTCTGCACCGCCTTCGACGTCAGCGAGTTCATCTTCCCGAGCCCGGCGCGCATCGCCGAGCAGTTCTGGGAGTTCCGCAGCACCATCCTCGGCCACGCCTGGCGCACGTTCTGGGTCACGATGGCCGGCTTCGCGATCGCGATCGTCGTCGGCGTGCTGCTGGGCTTCCTGATGGGCAGCTCGCGGCTGGCGTACAACGCGATGTACCCGCTGATGACGGCGTTCAACGCGCTGCCGAAAGCCGCGTTCGTGCCGATCCTCGTCGTGTGGTTCGGCATCGGCATCGGGCCGGCGATCCTGACGGCGTTCCTGATCTCGTTCTTCCCGATCATGGTCAACATCGCGACGGGCCTCGCCACGCTCGAGCCCGAGCTCGAGGACGTCCTGCGCGTGCTCGGCGCCAAGCGCTGGGACGTGCTGACCAAGGTCGGGCTGCCGCGCTCGCTGCCGTACTTCTACGGCTCGCTGAAGGTCGCGATCACGCTGGCCTTCGTCGGCACGACGGTGTCGGAAATGACGGCGGCCAACGAGGGCATCGGGTACCTGCTGATCAGCGCGGGCAGTTCGCTACAGATGGGGCTCGCGTTCGCCGGGCTGGTCGTCGTCGGCATCATGGCGATGCTGATGTACGAGCTGTTCTCGCTGGTCGAGAAGCGCACCACGGCGTGGGCGCACCGCGGCTCGCAGAGCCACTGAATGGCCGACGCGCGCACCGAGCCGACGCGCGAGCAGGTCGTCGCGCTGCTGCGACGCGCGCAGGCCCTCGCAGAGCGCGCGATGCGCGCCGGGCACCATCCGTTCGGCGCGCTGCTGGTGGCGCCCGACCACGTCACGGTGCTGTTGGAGCAGGGCAACGTCGACAGCGTCAACCACGCCGAGGCGGTGCTCGCGCGCGAGGCGTCGCGCCGCTGGGGCGCCGACGAGCTGTGGCCGTGCACGCTGGTGACCACGGTCGAGCCGTGCGCGATGTGCGCCGGCACGCAGTACTGGGCGCACATCGGCCGCGTGATCTACGGCATGAGCGAGCGCGACCTGCTCGCACTCACCGGCAGCCACGCCGAGAACCCGACGCTGGACCTGCCCTGCCGCGAGGTGTTCGCGCGCGGCCAGAAAGACGTGCGCGTGATCGGCCCGGTGCCCGAGGTCGCCGCCGAGATCGCCGCGACGCACCGGCGGTTCTGGCGCTCGCGCTGAAGCGGCCAAGCCCCGGGGCGGGCCACGGCGCGTCGCCGCCCCCGCGCGGGCGCGGCGGGCTGCGCACTCAAGGCGCGCACCCCGCAGCGGCGGTGTCGACGTCGCCGAGCGTGTCGCGATGGCGCATCAGCAAGTCGCGGAAGTTCTGCGCGGCCGGCGACAGCGACCGCTCGGAGTGGAACAGCAGCGAGATCTCGCGGCGCACGACGGGGGCCACGACCGGGCGGCTGACGAGGCCGATCGCGTGCGCCAGCCGCAGCATCGCCGTCGTCATCACGGCGATGCCCAGCCCCGCCTCGACCATCCCGAGGATCGTCAGCGGCAACAGCACTTCGTAGCGGCGTTCGAGCCGGATGCCTTCGCGGGCGAGCGCGAAGTCGAGCTGCTCGCGCACCGCGTTGCCCGGCGGATGTCCGATCAGCGGCTCGGCGACGAGGTCGCGCCAGGCCACTTCGCCGCCGCGGGCCAGCGCGTGATCGGCCCGCATCACGACGTAGAAACGGTCGGCCACCAGCGGGCGTGCACTGATGTCGCGATGCGCGCCGGTGTCGGAACCGAGCCCGAAGTCCACCTCGCCGGTGCGCAGCTTCTCGATCACCTCGTGCTCGGGCACGTCGAACAGCTTCACGCGCACGCCCGGGTTCTCCTCGGTGTAGCGGCGAATCAGCGGCGGCAGCAACAGCGCGGCCTGCAGCGAGGCGGCCGCCACCGAGACACGCCCGCGGCCGAGGGCGCGCAGCTCGCTCGCGCTGCCGAGCACGTCGTTGAGCCCAGCCATCGCACGCCGTGCGACGGGCAGCAGCTCGGCGCCGGCCTGCGTCAGCCGCAGCATGCGCGTGTGGCGGTCGAACAGACGCAGGCCCAGGTTGTCCTCGAGCTCGCGGATCAGCGTGCTGACCGACGACTGCGACAGACCGAGCCGCTCGGCTGCGCGCGTGAAGTGCTGCACCTCGGCCACCGTGATGAAGGCGCGCAGCTGGCGCGTCGTCACATTCATGAGTTCGTTCGATCGCTTTATCGGTGCGGCACCCTTGGTCGCGGAGGGCTGCAGTGGAACGATGAATCCCGCTGCTGGCCCGATTCTGGCTTGGTTGCCCCCGACACGCACTCCAGGAGATCGCGATGACGCAGAGACCCCTTTCCATTCTTCGGTGGTGCAGGCTCGCTGCACTGGTGCTGGGCTTCGGCCCGACAGCCGTGCACGCCCAGGACAAGGTGACGGTGACGACGACCTGGTTCGCGCAGGCCGAGCACGGCGGCGTGTACCAGGCCCTGGCCACCGGCCTGTACAAGAAGCACGGGCTGGACGTGACGATCCGCATGGGCGGGCCGCAGGTCAACGGCATCCAGCTGCTGCTGGCCGGGCAGAGCGACTTCATCATGAACTACGACTTCGCGGTACTGTCGGGCGTCGAGCGCGGCTTCCCGCTGGTCACCGTCGCGGCGCCGTTCCAGTTCGACATCCAGGGGCTGCTCACGCACGAGGACGTCAAGGACCTGTCGCAGCTGAAGGACAAGACGATCCTCGTCGCCGGCACCGGCACCACCTACTGGTGGCCGTGGGTCAAGAAAAAGTACGGCCTGACCGACGCACACATGCGCCCGTACACCTTCAACATGCAGCCGTTCTTCGCTGACAAGAACATCGTGCAGCAGGCGTTCCCGTCGTCGGAGCCGTACCAGGCGCAGCAGAAGGGCGTGAAGACCAACTTCTTCCTGCTCTCGGCGCAGGGCTACCCGCCGTACACGCAGGCGATCACGACGACGCGCAAGATGGTCGAGGAAAGGCCAGACGTCGTGCAGCGCTTCGTGCGCGCGACGATCGAGGGGTGGAAGAGCTACATCCAGGGCGACCCGACGCCGGCCAACGAGCTGATCAAGAAGGACAACCCGAACATGACCGACGGCCAGATCGCCTTCGGCATCGCCAAGCTGAAGGAAATGCAGGTCGTCACCGGCGGCGACGCCGCCAGGTTCGGCATCGGCATCATGACCGACGAGCGGTGGGAGAAGACGGCGAAGTTCATGGTCGAGTGGGGACTGCTGAAGCCCGACACCGACTGGCGCAAGGCCTACACCACGCGCTTCGTGAAGGACCTGCAGGTGATGCCGTGAAGCGCGACATGGACATGCCCGCGCTGCAGGGTCTCGTGCCCACCATCACGCCGGTCGGCGAGGTCGTGCTCGAAGCCGACCGCGTCGAGAAGACCTACCCCAACGGCACCCACGCGCTCGACCGCGCGACGGTGAAGATCCATCGCGGCGAGTTCGTCTCGCTGCTCGGCCCGTCGGGCTGCGGCAAGAGCACGCTGCTGAAGATGTTCGCCGGACTCGAGACGCCGTCGACCGGCCGCATCGTGCTGCACGACGGCGAGGACGCCGCCGGCCCGCGCAGCGGCCACCGCTCGATGGCGATGGTGTTCCAGGAAGCGACGCTGATGCCGTGGGCACGCGTCGACGACAACGTGCGCCTGCCGCTCGATCTGGCCGGTGTGCCGAAGTCCGAGAGCCTGCCGCGCGTGCGGGAGGCGCTGGAGCTGGTGGGCCTGAGCCAGTTCGCTCGCGTCTATCCGCGCGAGCTCTCGGGCGGCATGCAGATGCGCGTATCGATCGCGCGCGCGCTGGCCGTGCAGCCGAGCATCCTGCTGATGGACGAACCCTTCGGCGCGCTCGACGAGTTCACGCGCAACAAGCTCGACAGCGACCTGCACGAACTGTGGCGCGAGCGGGGGCTGACGGTGGTGTTCGTCACGCACAGCATCTACGAAGCCGTGTTCCTGTCGAGCCGCGTCGTCGTCATGGCCGCACGCCCCGGCCGCGTGATTGCCGACGTGCCGATCCGCGCGCCCGAGCGGCGCGACGACAGCTACCGGGTTTCGCAGCCTTTCATCGACGACTGCCGCGTGCTGAGCGACCACCTCGCGCGCGCCAACCGCGGCGAGCGCTGACCGCGCGGACGCAGGAGGAACCACCGATGGCATCGGCAACACTGGTCAACGACGTCGTCGCCGCCGGCCCGCGGCCCTTCGTCGAGTCCCCGCTGGCGCGCTTCGGCGCGCCGGTGCTGGTGGGCTTGGCACTGATCGGGCTGTGGCAGGCGGCCTGCACGTGGTTCGAGGTGCCCGCCTACCTCGTGCCGTCGCCGGCCGAGATCGTGCGCACGCTGGTGGCCGACTGGGCGCTGCTGTCGTCGGCGCTGGCGACGACGCTGAAGATCACCTTCGCCGCGTTCACCGCCGCCGTCGTGCTCGGCGTCGCTGCGGCGTTCCTGTTCGTGCAGAGCCGCCTGATCGAGGTCAGCCTGTTTCCGTATGCGATCGTGCTGCAGGTCACGCCGATCGTCGCGATCGCGCCGCTGATCATCATCTGGGTCCGCGACCCGATCCCGGCGATGGTGATCTGCGCGACGATCGTCGCGCTGTTCCCGATCATCAGCAACACGATCCTCGGCCTGCGCAGCGTCAACCCCGGACTGAAGAACCTGTTCAAGCTCAACCGCGCGACGCGCTGGCAGACACTGATGCGGCTGCGCGTCCCCTCGGCCCTGCCCTACTTCTTCGGCGGGCTGCGCATCTCGAGCGGGCTGGCGCTGATCGGCGCGGTGGTCGCCGAGTTCGTCGCCGGCACCGGCGGCACCGCATCGGGGCTCGCATACCAGATCCTGCAGTCGGGGTTCCAGCTCAACATTCCGCGCCTGTTCGCTGCGTTGCTGCTGATCACGGCCACCGGCATCGCGCTGTTCATCGCGATGTCGGCGCTGTCGAAGTGGGCGCTCGGCGGCTGGCACGAGAGCGAGATGGACCGCTGACCGGCCGGGCCGATGGCACACGCCGAAGCCCTGCTGCTGCGCGGCGCCGCGGCACTGGTCACCGGCGCCGCGGGCGCGGCGGCGCGCCACGACGCGACCGACGTGCGTCTCGCCGACGGCGTCGTCGTCGAACTGGGGCGCGGGCTGCAGCCGCAGCCCGGCGAGCGCGTGCTCGACGCAACCGACTGCGTCGTGACCCCGGGGTGGGTCAACACCCACCACCACCTGTTCCAGTCGCTGCTCAAGGGCGTGCCGGCCGCGATCGACCTGACGCTGATGCCGTGGCTGCAGGCGGTGCCGTACCGGCACCGCGGCGCGTTCGACGAGGCGACGCTGCGGCTGGCCGCGCGCATCGGTCTGGTCGAACTGCTGCTGTCGGGCTGCACGACGGTGGCCGACCACCATTACCTGTATCACCCCGGTGTCGGCCACGACGCCGCCGAAATCCTCTTCGACGAGGCCGCGCGGCTGGGCCTGCGATTCATGCTGCTGCGCGGCGGGGCCACGCAGGTGCGGCAGGTCGAGGCCGACTCTCCGCCGCACCTGCGGCCCGAGACGCTGGACGGGATGCTCGCCGACCTCGAGCGCACCGTGCAGCGCTTCCACCAGCCCGGTGCACGGCCGATGCGCCGTGTGGCCTTCGCGCCGACGACGATCAACGTCTCGCTGCGGACCGACGAGCTCAAGCCCGCCGCGTGCGCGGCGCGCGCGCTCGGCGTGCGGCTGCACTCGCACCTCGCCGAGACGGTGTCGACGATCGAGCAGCTGCGCGAGGTGCACGGCATGACGCCGGTGCAGTTCGCCGGCGAGCACGAATGGCTCGGTCCGGACGTGTGGTTCGCGCACCTGGTGCACGTGACGCCTGACGAGCAGCGCCTGCTCGCGGCCACCGGCACCGGCATCGCGCACTGCCCGCAGAGCAACGCGCGGCTGGGCAGCGGAGTCGCCCCGGCGCCGGTGCTCGCGCGCCTGGGTGCGCCGGTATCGATCGGCGTCGACGGCGCGGCATCGAACGAAGCGGCCGACATGCTGAGCGAACTGCACTTCGCCTGGCTCGTGCACCGCGCGCACGCCGGCAGCCGCAGCCGCGCTCGGCCCGAAGGCGACGGCGAGGCCGGCGCCGACGCGGTGACCGCCAACGACGTCATGCACTGGGCCAGCGCCGGCGGCGCGCGTGTGCTCGGCTTCGACGGCGTCGGCACGCTGGCAGCCGGGCAGGCTGCCGACCTCGCGGTGTGGTCGCTCGACGACGCGCGCTTCTTCGGGCTGCACGACCCGGGGCTCGCGCCGGTGGTCAGCGGCGCGCGTCCGACCCTGAAGTGGTTGCTGTGCGCCGGGCGCGTCGTCGCGCAAGACGATAGAGTGCCGGGACTGGACCTGGCGCAGCTTCGCGCCGACGCACGTGCCGCAGTACGGCGGCTGATGGAAGGGTGAACATGGGGGCACAGCGTCGCATCGTCGTGGGCATCAGCGGCGCCTCGGGGTTCGTCTACGGCCACCGGCTGCTGCAGCTGCTGCGCGGCATCGACGGGCTGGAGGTGCACCTCGTCGTCAGCCGCGCTGCGAAGCTGACGATGGCCAGCGAGACCGACCTCAAGCTCGCCGACGTGCAGGCGCTGGCGCACCAGGTGCATGCGAACGACGACGTCGGCGCCTGCATCGCGAGCGGCTCGTACCGCACGCTGGGCATGGTAATCGCACCGTGCTCGATGAAGACGCTGGCCGAAATCGCCACCGGCCACACGACGACGCTGATCGGCCGCGCCGCCGACGTGATGCTCAAGGAACGCAAGCGTCTCGTGCTGCTCGCACGCGAGACGCCGCTGACGCTCGCGCACCTGCGCAACATGGTGACCGTCACCGAGATGGGGGCGATCGTCGCGCCGCCGGTGCCGGCGTTCTACGCGCGGCCGGCCTCGCTGGCCGAGATGGTCGACCACACGCTCGGGCGCATCCTCGACCTGTTCGATCTGGACATCGGCACCGCCTACCGCTGGGCCGGCGTCACGGCGGCCAGAGGCGGCGCGCCACCGCAGTGAACCGCGGCCACGCCCGCGTGCACTCATCGAACGGGCCGATCGAGATATAGCGGCGTGGCCGTTTACCGCCGCGTCACGCGCGTGCACGATAGACCGGCGCCAGGGGATCCACACCGATGAGGCCATTCGACTACCACGCGCCGACGAGCCTGAACGACGTCGTCGCACTGCTGCGCCAGCACGGCCCGCACGCCAGCGTGCTGGCCGGCGGTACCGACCTGCTCGTCGAGATCAAGGAAGCGCTGCGCCGGCCGCAGCACGTCGTCAACCTCAAGCGCGTGCCGGGGCTCGACCGGCTCGGCCACGACGCCGAACGCGGTCTGCACATCGGCGCACTCGTCCGCGTGCGCGACCTCGAGACCTCGGCCGACGTGCAGCGTCACTACGCCGGACTGTGGCAGGCCGCGCGCGAGCTGGGCTCGATCCAGGTGCGCTGCCGCGCGACGCTGGCCGGCAACGTGTGCCGTGCGTCGCCCTCGGCCGACACGCTGCCGCCGCTGATCGCCGACGGCGCGCTCGTGCACACCCGCAGCGCGGACGGCGAGCGCCGCATCCCCGCCGAGGACTTCTTCACCGGTCCGGGACGCACCGTGCTGAGCCCCGACGAGGTCGTCACCGGCTTCACGCTGCCGGCGCCGGCACCACGCAGCGGAAAGGCCTACCTCAAGCACGGCCGGCGCAAGGCGATGGAGCTGGCCACCGTCGGCGTCGCGGTGTCGCTGGCGCTCGCCGACGACGGCAGCGTCGACGACCTGCGCATCGTGCTCGGCGCCGTCGCGCCGACGCCGATCCGCGCACGCCGTGCCGAAGACCAGATGCGCGGCGAGCGCCTGATCAGCCCCGGCCTGCTCGAGGTCGTCGCGCGCACCGCGATGGCCGAGAGCAGCCCGATCAGCGACGTGCGCGCCAGCGCCGAGTACCGCCGCCGCATGGTCGGCGTGCTAACGCGGCGCGCGATCGAACTGGCCCTGCAGCGGGCCGCGGAGCCTGCCCGATGAAGACCGTGGTGACGATGACGATCAACGGCGAGCCGGCCGAACTCGCCGTGGAGCCGAACCGCAGCCTGCTCGACGCGCTGCGCTTCGAAGCCGGCCTGACCGGCACGAAGAAGGGGTGCGACGTCGGTGACTGCGGCGCCTGCACCGTGATCCTCGACGGCCGGCCGGTCAACGCCTGCCTGGTGCTCGCTGTCGAGTGCGACGGCAGCGCGGTGCAGACGATCGAGGGGCTGCAGCCGGACCCCGACCACGTGCACCCGCTGCAGGAGGCTTTCATGCAGTGCGGTGCCGCGCAGTGCGGCTTCTGCACGCCGGGCATCCTGATGATGGCCAAGGCGCTGCTCGACGACAACCCGCGCCCCACCGAGGCCGAGATCCGCTTCGCGCTGGCCGGCAACATCTGCCGCTGCACCGGCTACACGAAGATCGTCGAGGCGGTGCAGCGCTGTGCGGCACAGCTCGACCCACGGCAGGTGGCGGCATGAACGCGGCCTTGACGAACGAGGTGCAGGCCATCGCGCACGACGGCGGCCATGCCGTCATCGGGCGCAGCGTGCGGCGCGGCGACCTGCTGGAGAAGGTCACCGGCACCGCGGTGTACACCGGTGACCTGCGTCTGCCGGGCATGCTGCACGGCAAGATCCTGCGCAGCCAGGTCGCCCACGCACGCATCCGGCGCATCGATACGTCGCGCGCGCTCGCGCTGCCCGGCGTCAAGGCGGTGCTGACGCACGAGAACGTGCCCAGGGTGCTGCACTACGGCTCGCCGCACCCGCGCTCGGCGTCGTGCACGAAGGACCAGTACATCTTCGACACCAAGGTGCGCTACTGGGGCGAGGGCGTGGCCGCCGTCGCCGCGGTGAGCGAGGAGGTCGCCGAGCAGGCGCTCGAGCTGATCGACGTCGAGTACGAGCCGCTGCCGGCCGTCTTCACGACCGACGACGCGCTCGCGCCCGGGGCCCCGGCGATCCACGACGTCGGCCCGGGTGGCAACCTCGTGCTGCCGCCGGTGCGCGTCAAGCGCGGCGACGTCGAACGCGGCTTCGCCGAAGCCGACCTGATCGTCGAGGGCCACTACCAGACCGGACGCCCGACCCCGGCGTACATGGAGCCCAACGTCTGCGTCGCGCAGTGGGACGGCAACGGCAAGCTGACGATGTGGAGCTCGACGCAGACCGCCTTCATGGTGCGCGGCATCCTGGCCGAGGTGCTCGGCCTGCCGCTGAATCACGTGCGCGTGATCTGCGACCACATGGGCGGCGGCTTCGGCGCCAAGCAGGACCTTTTCCAGCACGAGTTCCTGTGCGCGCTGCTGGCACGGCAGACGAAGAAACCGGTGCGCATGGAGTACACGCGCAAGGAGACCTTCCTCGGCGGTCGGTCGCGCCACCCGTGCAGGATCTGGCTCAAGCAGGGCTTCAAGCGCGACGGCACGATCACGGCGCGCCAGGCACGGCTGGTCTACGACTCGGGGGCCTACGGCTCGCACGGACCCGGTGTGACCACGGTCGGCACGGCGTCGCTGACCTCGCTGTACCGCTGCGAGCACGTCGACCTCGAGGGGCTGTGCGTCTACACCAACAACCCGATCGCCGGCGCGTTCCGCGGCTACGGCGTCGTGCAGGCGTACTGGGCGCTCGACCTGCAGATGGACGAGGCGGCCACCCTGCTCGGCATCGACCCCGCGCAGCTGAAGCTGAAGAACGCGGTGCGCGAGGGCGACCTCGCGCCGTCTGGGCACCCGCTGGTCGGCCACGGGCTCGAGGACTGCATCCGCCGCGGCATGGCCGAGGTCGGCTGGGGCGCGCAACGCCCGCCGAAGCGCCCGCCGCAGGGACCGCTGCGTTACGGCTGGGGCCTGGGCTGCGAGATGCACGGCTCGAGCGCGTATCCCGGCATCAAGGAGCAGGGCAACGCGATCGTCAAGATGAACGAGGACGGCAGCGCGACGCTGTTGACCGGCGCCGCCGGGCTGGGCACCGGTGCGCACACCGCGCTCGCGCAGATCGTCGCCGAGGAACTGGGCCTGCGCTTCGAGGACGTCAGCGTCGTGCACGGCGACACCGACGTCGTGCCATGGGACATCGGCGCCTTCGCGAGCCACACCACCTTCATGGTCGGCCGTGCGGCGCAGATGGCGGCGCAGCAGGTCAAGGCGCAGATGCTGCAGCGCGCCGCGCAGCGGCTCGAGGTGCCGCCCGAAGCGCTCACCGTGCGCGACGGCGTCGTGTCGGTGACGACCGATGCGTCGCGACGGATCACGGTGCGCGAAGTGATGAGCCCGGCGCGCGGCATCCCGTCGGCGCACCTCGTCGGCCACGGCAGCTACACGCCGACCAAGTCGTATTCGTTCGCCGCGCACTTCGTCGAGGTCGCAGTCGACATCGAGACCGGGCAGGTCGAAGTGCTGCAGGTGGTTCCGGTGCACGAGTTCGGCAAGGTGATCCACCCGGTGGCCGCCGCCGGCCAGATCGAAGGCGGCATCCAGCAGGGCATCGGCCACACACTGACCGAGGACCACGTCGTCGACCCGAAGACCGGCCGCAGCCTGAACGCGAACTTCGTCGACTACAAGATGCCGCTGTCGATGGACATGCCGCCGATCCGCACGATCATGCTCGAGACCGCGCCCGACCCCGGCGGCCCGTTCGGCGCCAAGGGCGTCGGCGAGGACCCGATCATCGCGATCGGCCCCGCGATCGCCAACGCGATCCACGACGCGATCGGCGTGCGCTTCCGTGCGTTCCCGATCACCCCCGAAAAAGTCCTGCAGGCCTTGGCCGAGGTGACACCATGACCCCCACCGCCCCCCTGACCCCCGAACGTCCGGTGCCCGTCACGATCCTGACCGGCTTCCTCGGCAGTGGCAAGACGACGCTGCTGAACCACATCCTGACCGAACGCCACGGGCACCGCATCGCGGTGATCGAGAACGAGTTCGGAGAGGTCGACGTCGACTCCGACCTCGTGATCGGCGTCGAAGAGGAGCAGATCTACCAGATGACCAACGGCTGCATCTGCTGCGTGGCCGACGTGCGCGAGGACCTGGTGCAGGTGCTGCAGAAGCTGCTCGCACGGCGTGAGCGCTTCGATCACATCCTGGTCGAGACCAGCGGTCTGGCCGACCCGACGCCGGTGGCGGCGACCTTCTTCATGGACCACGAGGTCGCGCGCCAGGTGCGGCTCGACGCGATCGTCACGCTGGTCGACGCCAAGCACGCGCTCGCGCACCTCGACGACCCGCAGCTCGACGGCGATGCGAACCAGGCGGTGCAGCAGCTCGTCACGGCCGACCGCATCGTCATCAACAAGATCGACCTGGCCAGCGAAGACGAGCTCGCCACGGTCGAGGCACGCGTGCGCCGCATCAACGAGACGGCGCCGATGCTGCGCTCGAGCCATGCGCGGGTGGACGTCGCGCGCATCCTGGGCATCGGCGGCTTCATGCCGCCGCCGATGGTGCTGCAGGACGACGAGCTCAACCACGTGTGCGACGCACACTGCGACCACAGGCACGACGGGCACTCCCACGCGGCGGCGGTGCCGTCGGGCCACGTGCACGACCCGTCGGTCGAGTCGGTGGCCCGCGTGTACGACGCCGCCTTCGACCGCCAGCGCCTGCTCGACTGGCTCGCGCGGCTGGCCGACGAGCGTGGCGAGCAGTTGTTCCGGCTCAAGGGCGTCGTCGCGATCGCCGGCGACGAACGCCGCCACGTGCTGCAGGGCGTGCACCGGCTGATGGACCTGCAGCCGGCCGACCCGTGGGGCGAGCGCACACCGTCGAGCAAGCTCGTCTTCATCGGCCGCGATCTCGACGCGCAGCGCCTCGACGCCGGGCTGCGCAGCTGCCTGGCCGCCTGAGCCAGTTGCACGACCCGCGCTCGGCGCGCCTCATCACCCCGCCTGATCGATTTATCCCGCCGGCACCGTTTATCGCCACGTCGAGCAGTGCCACCATGTGCTTGCCCAACATGAGAGAACCCCGATGATCATCGACCTCAGCTGCTATCCCACCGACCAGGTCGACCTCGCCTGGTGGCACGACGGCGATCCGTACACGGTCGACCGCCTGCTCAAGACGATGGACGGCCCGTACTTCGTCAACGGCAAGCCGCGGCGCATCGACATGGCGTTCATCCAGCCGCCGCAGGGCAACACGATCTACACCTGGACCGACGGCGAGCTGACCGGCGCGCAAAGCATCGACAAGTACCACGCCTACGTCCTCGAGGCCGTGCGGCAGCACCCCGACCGCTTCATCGGCTGCTACGTCTACAACCCGCGCTGCGGCGTCAAGGCCGCCGTCGAGGGGCTGGAGCGCTACGTCAAGGAGCACGGCTTCAAGATGGTGCAGATGCAGGCCAACATGCACGCGTACCGCCCCGACCGCGCGCTCGACTGGGTGCGGCCGTGCTTCGACAAGTGCGCCGAGCTCGGCGTGCTCGTCAAGCTGCACACCGGCGACGGGCCGTACAGCATCCCGACCGAGTGGGTGCCGATGATCAAGGCCTACCCGACGGTCAACTTCGTGATGGCGCACTTCGGCGTGCAAACCGGCGGCGTCTACTGCTTCGAGCCGTACCAGTGGGCCATGGAGCTGCCCAACGTCTATTGCGAGTCGGGGTGGTGCCTGCAGTCGCGCATCGTCGAGTTCGCCAAGACGCTGCCCAAGCACAAGATCCTCTTCGGCAGCGACACGCCACCGAACGAGCCCGGCATGTGGCTGCGACTGCTCGAGGTGCTGTGCACCAACCCGCCGCAGGGGCTGAACCTCGACGAGGACACGCTCGAGGACTATCTGGGCAACAACGTCGCGCGCATGGTCGGCCTGCCGACGTCACCGCCGCCGCGCAGCTTCGACGAAGCCTGCGAGCGCCTCGGCCGCAAGGTCGCACCGCAACCCGTGATCCCGCTGTACTGAGCAAGCCCCGCGCGAGACCATCATGATCATCGACACCCACCTGCACCCCACGAACCTCGTCGACGAGGCATGGCGACACACCGGCGAGCCGTTCACCGGCGAGCGCATGCTCAAGCTGATGGATGGCCCGTACATGATCAACGGCAAGCCGCGGCGCATCGACATGGGCTTCATCCAGCCGCCGCCCGGCAACACCGGCTACCGCGACGGCAACCGCCGCGGGCGCGACGGCATCCGCGACTACATGGCCTACGTCGCGAGCCTGTGCCAGAAGTACCCCGACCGCTTCATCGGCAACTTCACCTACAACCCGCGCTGGGGCCCGGAAAACGGTGCGCTCGAGATCGAGTACCACCACAAGGAGTACGGCTTCAAGATGATCAAGCTGCACGCCAACATGCACGGCTACCGGCCCGATCGCGCGCTGGACTGGCTGCGTCCGGCAATGAAGATGTGCGCCAAGTACAACATCGTCGTGCTGATCCACACCGGCGACGGGCCGTTCACGATTCCGACGATGTTCTATCCGATCATCCGCGAGTTCCCGATGGTCAACTTCATCATCGGGCACTTCGGCATCCAGACCGGCGGCAACTACTCGTTCGAGGCGTTCTGGATGGCGATGGACACGCCCAACGTGTACTGCGAGTCGGGCTGGTGCTTCCAGGCGCGCATCGCCGAGTTCGCCAAGCAACTGCCGAAGCACAAGATCGTGTTCGGCACCGACAGCCCGCCCAACGAGCCCGGCATGTGGCTGCGCGAGCTCGAGATGCTGTGCCGCGAACCGCCGCACGGCATCGGCCTGGACGAGGACACCCTCGAGGACTACATGGGCAACAACATCGCCCGCTTGGTCGGCATCCCGACCACACCGCCGCCGCGCAACCTCGAGGAGGCCCAGCTGCGCCTGAAGGACACCTACGCGCGCCTGCCGTGACCGCCCTCGACCCCCGCGTCGCGGCGCTGGCCGACACCGGCCAGGACCTGCACCGCTTCGTCGCCGCCTACCGCGAGCTGTACCCCGACGACGTGCTCGCGCTGCGCGAGCCGGTCAGTGCCGACCAGGACGTGACCGCCATCGTCTGGACGCTGGCGGCGCGCGGCCGCCACCCGGCGCTGTTCTTCGAACAGGTGCAGGGCATCGCGACGCCGCTGGTGACCAACCTGTTCGCGTCGCGCGAGCGTGTCGGGCGCATGCTCGGCGGCGTGAGTCCGGCGGGTATCCACGCCGAGTATCAGGCGCGCAGCCGCCGGCTGTGCGCGCCGCGCGAGGTCGACAGCGGCGCGGTGACGGCGGTCGTGCGCAGCGACGGCTTCGACCTGCGGGACGAGCTGCCGCTGATCCGGCACTTCGCGACCGACCGCGGCCCGTACATCACCAACGCGATCGTCGTCGCCGAGGACCGTGACGCCGGCATCGGCAACGTCAGCTACCACCGCTCGATGCTCAACGGCGCGCGCGAGATCGGCACCAGCCTGCACTCGCGCGGGCACCTGTGGCGCCTGCAGCAGGCCCACAAGGCGCAGGGCCGCGCACTGCCGGTGGCGATGGTGATCGGCGCGCACCCGCTGTTCATGCTCGCGGCGGCCGCGCGCCTGCCGTATGGCGTCGACGAGCGGCACGTGGCCGGCGGGCTGTTCGGCGCGCCGCTGGAAGTCGTGCGCACGCCGAAGTACGGCATCGCGGTACCGGCGCACGCCGAGTTCGTCCTCGAAGGCGTGATCGACCCCGACGCGCATGCCGAGGAAGGCCCGTTCGGCGAGTTCACCGGCTACTCGTCGGACCGTTCGACGAACAACCTGCTGCGTGTCGAGACGCTGATGCGCCGCACCGACGCGTGGCTGCTCGACGTCGTCGGCGGCAACTCGGCCGAGCACCTGAACCTCGGCCGCATCCCGCGCGAGTCGGAGATGGTCGAGAAGCTCAAGGAGCGCTTCCCGAGCGTCACCGCGGTGCACTACCCGAGTTCGGGCACGCACTTCCACGCCTACGTCGCGCTGAAGCAGAGCCGCCCCGGCGAGGCACGGCAGGTCATGCTGGGGCTGCTGGGCTGGGACCCGTACCTGAAGACGGTCGTCGCCGTCGACGACGACGTCGACGTCACGCGCGACGAAGAGGTGCTGTGGGCACTGGCCACGCACTTCCAGCCGCACCGCGACGTCGTCATCGTCGACGGCCTGCCCGGCAGCGCGCTCGACCCCTCGGCCTCCGGCATCGGCACCACGTCGCGCATGGGGCTCGATGCCACCCGCGGCCCCGACTTCCACGGCGTGCGCGCGCGCATCGACCCCGCCGCGATGGCGCGCGCAGCGGCGCTGCTCGGCAGCGCCGGCCCCAGCGACTGACCCAACCGCACCCCGAGCCCACCGGCCCACGAGAGGCCGGGTCGGGGATGCTTTGCCTGCACGACAGAGGAGACATGCGATGACCACGACCACCGCGCCCGGCGGGCGCACGATCCATCCCGTCGACGAAGTGCTGCCCCTGCCCCGGCTCGCCACGCTGGGTCTGCAGCACGTGCTGGTGATGTATGCCGGCGCGATCGCCGTGCCGCTGATCGTCGGCGGTGCGCTGAAGCTGCCGAAAGACGCGATCGCGTTCCTGATCGCCGCGGACCTGTTCTGCTGTGGTCTGGTCACCATCATCCAGAGTCTGGGCATCGGCAAGGTCGGCATCCGGCTGCCGATGATGATGGGGGTGACCTTCACCGCGATCGCACCGATCATCGCCACCGGTTCGAACCCCGAGCTGGGGCTGCCGGCGGTGTTCGGTGGCGTGATCGTCGCCGGCGTCTTCACGCTGCTGGCCGCGCCCTACGTCGGGCGGCTGGTGCGCTTCTTTCCACCGGTGGTCACCGGCACCGTCGTGCTGGTGATCGGCATTTCGCTGATGCGGGTGGGCATCAACTGGGCCGCTGGCGGCAGCCCGACCGTCATGGGGCCGAACGGACCGGTGCCCAACCCGAACTACGGCGTGCCGCTGCACCTGGGTATCGCGGCCAGCGTGCTGGCGACGATCCTGCTCGTCATTGCGACCTGCCGCGGGTTCCTGGCCAACGTCGCCGTGCTGATCGGCATCGGCGCGGGCTTTGCCGTCGCACTGGCGCTGGGCAAGGTGGATTTCGCCGGGCTGGGCACGGCCGCCTGGCTGCAGCCGATTACGCCGTTCCACTTCGGCTGGCCGACGTTCGACCTGATGACTGCCGTGTCGCTGTGCGTGGTGATGATCGTCATCATGATCGAGGGTGTGGGCCAGTTCCTCGCGCTCGGCGAGGTTGTCGGCAAGAAGATCGGCACCGACGACATCGCGCGCGGGCTGCGCGCCGACGGCGTCGGCGCGATCGTCGGCGGCGTGTTCAACACCTTCACCTACACCTCGTACACGCAGAACATCGGCCTGGTGCAGGTCACCGGCGTGCGCAGCCGCTGGGTGTGCGTGGCCGCTGGCGTGATCCTGATCGTGCTCGGCAGCCTGCCCAAGCTGGCCGTGCTGGCCGCGTCGATCCCGCAGTATGTGCTCGGCGGCGCGGCGCTCGTGATGTTCGGTATGGTCGCGGCCACCGGCATCCGCATCCTCGGCCACGTCGACTTCGTGCACAACCGCAAGAACGGCTACGTCGTCGCGATCAGCCTGGCGTTGGGCATGATCCCGCTGGTGGCCGACAAGTTCTTCGCCCAGCTGCCGCCCCTGGCGGCGAAGTTCCTCTCCAACGGGATCCTGCTCGGCACCTTCGCCGCGGTACTGCTGAACCTGCTGCTCAACGCGCGCGAGCCCCAGGCCGGCCCGACACCATCGGTGCGCGCGGCCGCCTGAACGCAGTGGCAGCGGCCCAGGCCGGCAACGGGCCGGGGGGTCGCCGACAATCTCCCCGTTGACCGCCCACGCCCCGAACGCCCCGCCCGCACACGCCGGCGCCGCGCCCACGCCGGATGCACCGCGCTGGCACGGCCGCCTGCACCTGCACTACCGCCGCGACGGCGAGCGCACCGTCGCGCGCGACCGCCACGACGGGCCGCTGCGCGTGCTCAAGGCGCTGCACCCCGAAGGCCCCGGCGTGTGCCACCACGTGCTGGTGCACCCGCCCGGCGGCCTCGTCGGCGGTGACCGGCTCGACGTGACGCTGCACGTGGCGCCCGGCGCGCACGCCCTCGTCACGACACCGGGCGCGACGCGCTTCTACCGCAGCCGCGGCACGCCGGCGCAGCAGCACGTCGACGCCACGGTGGACGCCGGCGGCCGCCTCGAGTGGCTGCCGCTGGAGACGATCGCCTACAGCGGCTGCCGCGCCGAGAACGTCTTGCGCTTCGTGCTGGCCGAGGGCGCCGAGATGATCGGCTGCGACCTGCTCGCGCTCGGCCTGCCCGCCGCCGGCGAGCCGTTCGAGCGCGGCCACGTGCTGCAGCACCTCGAGGTGCCCGGCCGCTGGCTCGAACGCGGCCGCATCGCCGCCGACGACCGCCGCCTGCTCGACGGGCCGCTGGGCCTGGCCGGCCACCGCGTGCTCGCGACGCTGTGGTTCGCCGCCGGCACGCCGATCGACGCGGCGCGGCGCGAGACCTTGCTCGACGCTGCGCGCCGGCGCGACACCCACGCGACGCCGATGCAGGGCGCGACCGCACCCAACGACCACGTCGTCGTGCTGCGCCTGCTGGCGGCGCGCGTCGAGCCGGCGCTGGCCCGTATGCACGACGTGTGGGCCGCATGGCGCCGGATCGCGTGGCAGCGCGAAGCGCACGCGCCGCGGGTGTGGCGAACCTGACCGCGTCAGCGCCGCTGGCGAGTCGCCCCCGTGCCCCGCACCGGTCGTTGGCGCATCCCGCGCGAGGCCGCGCGCCGGGCGTCCCGCACGGCGATGCGTCGGACGGTTGACAATGGCGTGCGTCGCCTTTCCTCACGCGCCCGCCGCGTGCGCCGCTTGCCCGTGATCTCGCTCGGCAGTCCCGCCCCCGATGTCGTCCACGCGATCCAGCTCGCGCTGGCGCCGGCGTTCCTGCTCACCGGCATCGCCGGCATGCTCAACGTGATGGCCGGGCGGCTCGGCCGCATCATCGACCGCGGGCGGCGGCTCAAGGAGCGGCCGCTCGATGCCACCGGCCTCGACGAAGCGGCGCTCGTCACCGAGCTCAAGGGCCTGGAGCGCCGCCGCCGGCTCGCCAGCACCGCGATCACGGCCTGCACGCTGGCGGCGCTGCTCGTGTGCATGGTCATCGCCACGCTGTTCCTCGAGGAACTGCTCGACCTGCCGCTGCGCTGGCTCGAGGGCGTGCTGTTCACCGGCTCGACGCTGGCGCTCGTCGTCGGGCTGGGCTTCTTCCTCGTCGAGGTGCACATGGCGACGCAGACGATCCGCGTGCATGCCAACGACGGCGATCGCCCCTGACGCGCGGTCGGCCCACTTGCAGGAGCTTGCCCCGATGACCCTTCGTCCCTCACCCCCGTGGCGAGCGCCGGCGCGGCGTGCGGCCGCCGCACTGCTCGCCGCCTGGCTGACCGCCGCGGCGCACGCCGACGACGACGCGCGCCGCCACGTGCAGTTCGTCGAAGAGCCCACCGGCACCTGCGTGACGCGCAACGGCGTGCAGATCCAGGTGCGCAACACGCACCCGACGCGCACGCTGCGCGTGTGGCTGGACCGCTACTTCATGGGCGTCGGCACCGGCGATCGTTCGCGCACCGTGCTGCGCCCCGGCGCGGACCCGGAGCCGCTGGGCTGCTCGCGCAATCTGAACGGGCCGCAGGAGTGGCGCATCGTGCGCGCCGAGTGGGTCGACTGAAGCGCCCGGCGCGGCGCGCAACGGCCGAGGCCGCTTGCCCCGGCCGCAGGCGGGGCGCATCAGAAGCAGGGCTCGGCGCCCAGCTGCAGGCGGCAGCTCCACAGGAAGCGCTCGGCCTGCTGCTTGCCCGAGCGGCGGTACACCGCGGTGGCTTCGGCTTCGATGGCGGCGGGCAGCGGCACCGTAAGCGGCGCGCCGCCGGGGTTGGCGTAGAAATTGACGAAGCAGGTCGCCCGCTGCGCGCACAGGCGCTCGATCTGGCGCGCGTAGGCGGCACGGTCGCGCACCCGCTCCGCCGGCACGATGACGTAGCGCACCAGCCCCTGCTCACCGGCCACCGGCCATGCCGCGTCGTCGGCTCGACCCGGCGCCGAGAGCGCAAAGCCGAAAGCCGCCACGGCGAGCACGCGTGCCCAACCCGGGCCTCGGCGCGGCCGGCGACGAGATGCCGGCACCGCCGCGGGCCGATGCCGGCCGCGGTGCACGTTCGGCAGCAAGTCGGCACCGTCCATGGCCAGCGATCGTATCGCCCCGGCCCATGGCTTGCTTCGAGTCGACGGTGCTGCGACACCCCAGTGCCGGCCCGCGTCCGCGGCTAGACTCGCGCGCCGCACAACACTCACACCGTTGCCGAGGAGGAATCCCGATGAGTTCGTTGCTGAGCTGGCGCGAGGTGCGCCCCGCGCCGGGCGCCGTCGTCGCGCCCGACGAGCGGCTGCCGTGGCCGCAGACCGCGGCGATGGGCGTGCAGCACGTGATCGCGATGTTCGGCGCCACCGTGCTCGCACCGATCCTGATGGGGTTCGACCCCAACGTCGCGATCCTGATGAGCGGCATCGGCACGCTGATCTTCTTCTTCGTCGTCGGCGGCCGGGTGCCGAGCTACCTGGGCTCGAGCTTCGCGTTCATCGGCGTCGTGATCGCAGCCACCGGCTACGCCGGCTCGGGGCCCAACGCCAACCTGGGCGTCGCGCTCGGCGGCATCGTCGCCTGCGGCGTGCTCTACACGCTGATCGGGCTGGCCGTGATGGCCACCGGCACCAAGTGGATCGAGACGCTGATGCCGCCGGTGGTCACCGGTGCCGTGGTGGCCGTGATCGGGCTGAACCTCGCGGGCATCCCGATCAAGAACATGGCGCCGACGCCGTTCGACGCGTGGATGCAGGGCGTCACCTTCGTCTGCGTCGCGCTGGTCGCGGTGTTCACGCGCGGCATGACGCAGCGGCTGCTGATCCTGGTGGGCCTGATCGTGGCCAGCGTCGTCTACGCGGTGCTGACCAACGGTCTCGGGCTGGGCAAGCCGATCGACTTCTCGGGCGTGGCCCGCGCGGCGTGGTTCGGCGCGCCGACCTTCGCCGCGCCGGTGTTCGACGCGAAGGCGATTCTGCTGATCGCGCCGGTGGCGATCATCCTGGTGGCCGAGAACCTGGGCCACATCAAGGCCGTCAGCGCGATGACGGGGCGCAACCTCGACCCGGTGATGGGCCGCGCCTTCGTCGGCGACGGGCTTGCGACGATCGCCTCGGGCGCCTCGGGCGGTACCGGCGTGACGACCTACGCCGAGAACATCGGCGTGATGGCGGCCACGCGGATCTACTCGACGGCGATCTTCGTCGTCGCCGCGCTGATCGCGATCGCGCTCGGCTTCAGCCCCAAGTTCGGTGCGCTGATCCAGGCCATCCCGCTCGCGGTGATGGGCGGCGTGTCGATCGTCGTCTTCGGCCTGATCGCGGTGGCCGGCGCCAAGATCTGGGTCGACAACCGCGTCGACTTCTCCGACAACCGCAACCTCGTCGTCGCCGCAATCACGCTGGTGCTGGGCACCGGCGACTACACGCTGAAGTTCGGCGACTTCGCGCTCGGCGGCATCGGCACCGCGACCTTCGGCGCGATCGCGCTGTGGGCGCTGCTGCGGCGCGGGGGCGGCGCGAAGACGTGACCGAGGCGGCGACCGGGGCGCGCCCCGCCCCGCGGGCGCCGGCGCCCGGCTGCCGCCCGCAGCCCGGCAACGCTGCACACCCTGCAGCGGCAAGTCGCCGCTGAGGCAGCGGCCGCCATCAAGCCCCCGCCACAGCGGCCGATACCGCGCGGATGGGGATCGGAGTCTTCGCCCGCACCGCCCGCTGGCTGCGCGTCGCGGTGCTGGCGCTCGCGGCGTGGGCGGGCCTGGCGGCGGCGCCCGACGCGCAGGCCGCGCGGCCGCGCGACGTGTTCGTGCTGCACTCCTACAGTCAGGAGTACCCGTGGACGCGGCGGCAGCACGAGGGCTTCCTCGCCGGGCTGGCCGCCGACGCGGCCCACGCCTACGAGGTGCGCGCCGAGTACCTCGACACCAAGCGCGTGCCGTACGACGCGGCCTACGCGCAGCGCGTGGCCGACCACCTGAGCGAGAAGTACCGCGGCTACGCGCCGGCCGCCGTCTACGTGACCGACGACAACGCGTTCGTGTTCGCGCTCGAGCACCTGCGGCGCGTGTTCCCGAACACGCCGGTCGTGTTCTCGGGCGTGAACGATGTCTCGGCGCGCGCGCGTCTGGACCCCGACCGCGTGACCGGCGTGTTCGAGCGCAAGGAGATCGGCCCGAACCTGGAGCTGATGCGGCTCGTCGCGCCGGACGCATCGGACGTCGTCGTCGTCGGCGACGCCTCCGAGACCTACCGCGCGATCGAGCGCGAGATCCGCGCACAGCTCGCCGCGTACCCCGGTGTGCGCGTGCGCTTCGTCGCCGAGCGCCGGCTCGACGCGCTGCTGGCCGGCGTGCAGGCCGGCCATGAGCGCTTCCTGTTCCTGACGACGCTGGGCGCACTCACCGGCGCCGACGGCACGCCGCTGACGCTGCGCGAGAGCATCGCGGCGATCACCGCGCTCGGACGTCACGCCGTCATCAGCATGGAAGACGTCTACCTGCTGCCGGGAGTGCTCGGCGGCTACGTGACGAGCGGCACCGCGCAGGGCCGCGCCGCGGCGCAGCTCCTCGTGCAGCACCTCGCGGGCCAGCCGCTGCGCGACCTGCCCCCCATCGAGGCGAGCCCGAACGAGTACCTGTTCGACGCGCACGAGCTGCAGCGCTGGGGCTTCGCGCTGCCGCCGGGGATCGCCGCGCGTGCGACGGTCCTGCGCCCGCTGCCGAGCCTGGTGCAGCGCTACCAGCACGAAATCGTCCTCGTGCTGTACGCGCTGGCCGGCACGCTCGTGCTGTCGCTGGCGGCGTCGCTCGTCGTCGTGCTGCGCAAGAACCGCCAGATCCGCGCCCACGCCGCAGCGCTGCAGGCCCAGGCGGCACGGATGGCCGAGGCACAGGACCGGCTCGTGCGCGCGCAGCGTATCGCCGGGCTGGGCCACTGGGATTGGCGCATCGCCGAGAACCGGCTGGAGTGGTCCCCCGAGATCTACCGCATCTTCGGTGTCGACCCCGAGTGCTTCGCCGCCAGCTACGGGGCCTTCCTCGAGCGCGTCCACGCCGACGACCGTGCGCGCGTCGACGCCGCGGTGCGCCGCGCGCTGGCCGCCGGCGAGCCCTACGACCTCACGCACCGCGTCGTGCTGCCCGGCGGCGGGCTGCGCGTCGTGCGCGAGAACGCCGAGGTCCTGTTCGACGGCGAGGGCCGGCCGCTGCGCATGATCGGCACCGTGATGGACGTGACCGAGCGCGAGCGCACGCTGCACGCGCTGCACCGCAGCGAGGAGACGCTGCGCCGCGTCATCGAGGGCCTGCCGGTCGTGCTGTGGATGCTCGACGCCGACGGCCGCTTCGTGCTGTCGGAGGGCAAGGGGCTCCAGGCGCTGGGGCGCCGGCCCGGCGAAGTCGTCGGCCAGTCGGTGTTCGAGCTCTACCGGGAGTTTCCGGACGTCGTCGCCGACACGCGCCGCGTGCTCGCCGGCGAGGCCTTCGCGTGCACGTGGCAGATCGGCCGCGTGGTGTTCGAGACGCACTACTCGCCGCTGCGCGACGCCGGCGGCGGCGTCAACGGCGCGATCGGCGTCGCGATCGACGTCACCGAGCGCAAGCGCAACGAAGACCGGCTGGCGTTCCTCGCCAACTTCGACCCCGTCACCGGGCTGCCGAACCGAACGCTGTTCCGCGACCGCCTCGCACACGCGCTGCACACGGCCAACCGCCAGCAGCAGCGCGTCGCGCTGCTGTTCGTCGACCTCGACAACTTCAAGCACGTCAACGACTCGCTCGGCCATGCCGCCGGTGACGAGCTGCTGCGGCAGGTCGGCGCGCGGCTGCGCGCCGCGGTTCGCATCAGCGACACCGTCTGCCGGCTCGGCGGCGACGAGTTCACCGTGATCGCCGAGGGACTCACGAGGGACGAGGACGCGGTGCACGTCGCGGCCAAGGTGCTCGAGCAGTCGTCGCGGCCGTACCGGCTCGGCGAGCGCGAGGTCTACGTCACCGCCAGCGTCGGCATCGCGCTGTACCCGCGCGACGGCGACAGCGCCGACGCGCTGCTGATGAACGCCGACGCGGCGATGTACCGCGCGAAGGAGAACGGCCGCTGCGGCTACGAGTTCTTCACGCAGGCGATCAGCGCGCGCGCGCAGCAGCGCCTCGAGCTCGGCAACGAGCTGCGCGGTGCGCTCGCGCGCGGCGAGTTCGCGGTGCACTACCAGCCCAAGGTCGCGATCGACGGCGGCGAGGTCATCGGCTTCGAGGCGCTGCTGCGCTGGCGCAACGCGCGGCTGGGTTCCGTCTCGCCGGCCGTCTTCATCCCGATCCTCGAGGAGACGGGGCTGATCGTCGAGGTCGGCGAGTGGGTGCTCGCCGAGGCCTGCCGCTGGGCGGCGCGGCTGCCCCGGCGCGGCGCGCGCCCGCCGGGCGTGTCGGTCAACCTGTCGGCGCGGCAGTTCCGCCACCCGCATCTCGACGACGTCGTGCAGCGCGCGCTCGCCGCCACCGGGCTCGACCCCGCGCGGCTCGAGCTCGAGATCACCGAGTCGATCCTGGTCGACCGGCAGGCCGACCTGCAGACGATGCAGCGGCTGAAGTCGCTCGGCGTGGGCCTGTCGATCGACGACTTCGGCACCGGCTATTCGTCGCTGTCGTACCTGAAGCGCTTCCCGGTCGACCGGCTGAAGGTCGACGCGTCGTTCGTGCGCGACGTCGCCGACGACCCCGACGACGCAGCGATCGTCGCGGCCATCGTCGGACTGGCGCACCACCTGCAGCTGCGCGTCATCGCCGAAGGCGTCGAGACCGCCGAGCAGCTCGCGTTCCTGCACCGGCACGGCTGCGACGAGGTGCAGGGCTACCTGTTCGCGCGGCCGATGCCGGGCGACGAGGCGCGCGCGTGGTTCATGGAGCGACCGTCCGACGAGGCGCCCGTCGAAGCCGGGGCGGTAACCGAGCCACTCGGGCACGAGGCCTGAGCCGCCCGGCGCGGGCTCAGATCGCCATCAGCCGCCGCACGCCGTCGGCCTCCATCGTCGCACCGCGCCCGCGCGCGACGACCTCGCCGCGCTCCATCACGAGGTACTGGTCGGCGAGCTCGGCGGCGAAGTCGTAGTACTGCTCGACGAGCACGATGGCCATCGTCTTGCGGTCGGCGAGCATGCGGATCACGCGGCCGATGTCCTTGATGATGCTCGGCTGGATGCCCTCGGTGGGCTCGTCGAGCAGCAGCAGCTTCGGGCCCGCGGCGAGCGCGCGCGCAATCGCGAGCTGCTGCTGCTGCCCGCCGGAGAGGTCGCCGCCGCGACGGTGGCGCATCTGCGCGAGCACCGGAAACAGCTCGAACAGCTCGGTGGGGATCGGTGTGCCGGCGCTGCGCGTGGCCAGCCCCATGCGCAGGTTCTCCTCGACCGTGAGCCGGCCGAAGATCTCGCGCCCCTGCGGCACGTAGCCGACGCCGGCGCGCACACGCTCGTACGGCGTCGCGCGCGTGACGTCGCGCCCGACGAGCGTGATCGCGCCGGTCTTCACCGGCACGACGCCCATCAGGCTCTTGAGCAGCGTCGTCTTGCCGACGCCGTTGCGCCCGAGCACGACGGTGACCTCGCCGAGCGCCGCGTCGAACGACACGTTGCGCAGGATGTGGCTGCCGCCGTAGTACTGGTTCAGGCCCTCGACCTTCAGCATCGCGCTAGCGGCCCAAATAGACTTCGACGACCTGCTCGTTGGCCTGCACGTCGGCGAGCCGCCCCTCGGCGAGCACGCGGCCCTCGTGCAGCACGGTGACCTTCTTGCGGCCTTCGGTCAGCTGCTCGACGAACTTCATGTCGTGCTCGACGACGACGAGCGAGTGCTCGCCCTCGAGCGACAGGAACAGCTCGGCCGTGCGTTCGGTCTCCTCGTCGGTCATGCCGGCCACCGGCTCGTCGAGCAGCAGCAGCTTCGGGTCCTGCACGAGCAGCATGCCGATCTCGAGCCACTGCTTCTGCCCATGGCTGAGCAGCCCGGCGGTGCGCTGCGCCTCGCCCTTCAGGTGGATGCGCTCGAGCACGGCGCCGAGGCGGTCGAGCTGCTCGCCCGTGAGGCGCGAGAACAGACTCGCGCGCACGCGGCGGTCGGCCTTCAGCGCGAGCTCGAGGTTCTCGAACACGCTGAGGTCCTCGTAGACGGTGGGCTTCTGGAACTTGCGCCCGATGCCGATCTGCGCGATCTCGTTCTCGCGCAGCCGCAGCAGGTCGATGTTGCTGCCGAAGCTCACGCGGCCGGCATCGGGTTTCGTCTTGCCGGTGATGACGTCCATCATCGTCGTCTTGCCGGCGCCGTTCGGCCCGATGATGCAGCGCAGCTCGCCGACGTCGATCGCCAGCGTCAGCGCGTCGAGCGCCTTGAAGCCGTCGAAGCTGACGGTGACGTCGTCGACGTACAGCGCCACACCGTGCGCGAAGTCGGGCTCGCCGGGCACGAGCTGCCGGCCAAAAGAGGCATCGCGCCCGCCCGACGGCGCGGCCTGCTGCTTCGCCCGCCAAGCGGCGAGTCGCTGCGCGCCCTGCTCCATCAGGTCGGGCGTCACGAGCGCGTCTCCCGTGTGCGGCGGAACAGGCCGACGATGCCCTGCGGCAGGAACAAGGTCACCGCGATGAACAGCGCGCCGAGGAAGTACAGCCAGTACTCGGGGAACGCCTGCGTGAACCAGCTCTTCGCGCCGTTGACGAAGAAGGCGCCGACGATCGGCCCGATCAGCGTCGCGCGCCCGCCGACCGCGGTCCAGATCGCGATCTCGATCGACGCCGCCGGGCTCATCTCGCTCGGGTTGATGATGCCCACCTGCGGCACGTAGAGCGCCCCGGCCACGCCGCACATCACGGCGCTGAGCGTCCAGATGCTGAGCTTGTAGGCGATCGGGTCGTAGCCGCTGAACATCACGCGGCTCTCGGCGTCGCGGATCGCCTGCAGCACGCGGCCGTAGCGGCTGTGGACGATCGCGCGCGCGAGCAGGTAGAAGCCGATCAGCGTCAGACCGGTGATCACGAACAGCGCCATGCGCGTCGTCGGCGTCGCGATCGGGATGCCCAGGATGCGCTTGAAGTCGGTAAAGCCGTTGTTGCCGCCGAAGCCGGTCTCGTTGCGGAAGAACAGCAGCATCGCGGCGTACGTCATCGCCTGCGTGATGATCGAGAAGTACACGCCCTTGATGCGCGAGCGGAACGCGAACCAGCCGAACACGAACGCGAGCAACCCCGGCACGAGCACGACCATCGCCACCTGGAACACGAAGCTGTCGCTGAAGGTCCAGTGCCACGGCAGCGCCTTCCAGTCGAGGAAGACCATGAAGTCGGGCAGGTCCGACTGGTACTGCCCCTCGCGGCCGATCTGGCGCATCAGGTACATGCCCATCGCGTAGCCGCCGAGCGCGAAGAACAGGCCGTGGCCGAGCGACAGGATGCCGGTGTAGCCCCAGATCAGGTCCATCGCCAGCGCGCAGATTGCGTAGCACATGATCTTGCCGACCAGCGACACCCAGTAGTCGCCGAGGTGCCAGACGCTGTCGGGCGGCACCGCGAGGTTGAGCACCGGCACGAGCACGGTGACGGTGACGAGCGCAGCCATCACGCCGCTCCAGCCCTTGGCGCCGAGCAGCAGGCCGGCGCGCGGGCGCGGGATCGCGGCGGGGGGCAGGACGGCGCTCATCGTCGGGCCCTCATGCCTCGGCACTGCGGCCCTTCATCGCGAAGAGGCCCTGCGGCCGCTTCTGGATGAAGACGACGATGAACAGCAGCACCATGATCTTCGCCAGCACGGCGCCGGCCCAGCCCTCGAGCACCTTGTTGAGCACACCCAGCCCGAGCGCGGCGACCACGGTGCCGGCGAGCTGACCGACGCCGCCGAGCACGACGACGAGGAACGAGTCGACGATGTACTGCTGGCCGAGGTCGGGGCCGACGTTGCCGATCTGGCTCAGCGCACAGCCGGCCAGGCCCGCGATGCCGGCGCCGAGCGCGAAGGCCAGCGTGTCGACGCGCGCGGTGTTGACGCCCACGCACGCGGCCATGCGGCGGTTCTGCGTCACGCCGCGCACGAACAGGCCCAGCCGCGTCTTCGCGATCAGCAGCGCGACGCCGGCGAGCACGAGCAGCGCGAAGACGACGATCGCGAGCCGGTTGTACGGCAGCGTCAGGTTCGGCAGCACCGCGAGGCCGCCGCTCATCCACGACGGGTTTTCGAGCGGCACGTTCTGTGCGCCGAACATCGAGCGCACCGACTGCATCAGGATCAGGCTGATGCCCCAGGTCGCGAGCAGCGTCTCGAGGGGGCGGCCGTAGAGCCAGCGGATCACGCCGCGCTCGAGCAGCGCGCCGACGCCGGCGGCGGCGAGGAACGCGACGGGGATCGCGGCGACGACGTACCCGTCGAACCACCCGGGCAGGTACTGGCGGAACAGGTTCTGCACGACGTAGGTCGCGTAGGCGCCGATCATCATCAGCTCGCCGTGCGCCATGTTGATGACGCCGAGCAGCCCGTAGGTGATCGCGAGCCCGAGCGCGACGAGCAGCAGGATCGAGCCGAGGCTGATGCCGGTGAACAGCACGCCCAGCCGCTCGCCCCACGCGAGGCGCGACTCGACCTGGCGCAGCGCGGCGCGCAACGCGTCGCGCACCGCGGCGTCGGGCTCGACGCCGGGCGCGAGGCGCTCGAGCAGCAGTGCGCGCGTGGCCGGGTGGCCGCTCGCGGCGAGCCGCTCGGCGGCGGCCAGGCGCTGCGCGCGGTCGGGCGCGGCGACGAGGATCGCCGCCTGCAGCCCTTCGAGCTGCGCCTTCAGTGCGGCGTCGGTCTCGGCGGCGGCGGCGCGCTCGAGCAGCGGCAGCCGCGACGCGTCGGCGTCGCGGCGCAGACGCTCGATGGCCTGCGCGCGCTCGTGCCGCTCGGGCGAGAACAGCTGCAGCGCGGCCTGTGCGGCCTGCAGCTCGCGCCGCAGCCGGTTGTTGATCGTCACGTCCTGCGCGTCGGCGGGCAGCGTCGCCGCGGCACCGGTGACGGCGTCGAAGGCCGCACCGTCGCGCAGCACGAACACGCGGTCGCCGGCCACGCGCACGTAGCCGTCGAGCATCGCCTGCACGAGCGTCGCCAGCGCCGGGTCGGACCGCACCGCGGCGGCCTGCAGCGCAGCGACGCGCTCGTCGGTGCTGTCGCCGGCGGCGATCACACGCGCCTGCTCGGCCGTCAGCGCGTGCGCGAGCGCCGCCGTCCACAGGCTCAGGACGAGCGACCAGCGCAGCAGGCGACAGAGGATCGGCATCGGGCGGGACGAACGCGGCGCGAAACGGGTCATCGGGGTCGGCGGACGCGGCCGCGGATTCACCCGCGGCCGCGACGCGGTACCGCGCCGGGCGTCGCGACCGCGATCGCACGCCGGCACGGCACCGCTCGCACGGTCACTTGGCCTGCGCCATGCGGGCCGGCTCGTCCTTCTTCTTCTCGTTGCCGGCGATGTACGGGCTCCACGGCTGCGCACGCACCGGGCCCGGCGTCTTCCAGACGACGTTGAACTGGCCGTCGGCGCGCACCTCGCCGATGAACACCGGCTTGTGCAGGTGGTGGTTCTTCTCGTCCATCTTCGCGACGAAGCCGCTCGGCGCGTTGAAGGTCTGGCCGGCCATCGCGACGCGCACCTTGTCGACGTCGGTGCTCTTGGCCTTTTCGACGGCCTGCGCCCACATGTGCACGCCGATGTAGGTCGCCTCCATCGGGTCGTTGGTCAGCGGGCGGTCCTTGTGGCCGGGAATGTTCTTGGCCTTCGCGTAGTCGCTCCAGCGCTTGATGAAGGCATCGTTCGTCGGGTTCTTCAGGCTCATGAAGTAGTTCCACGCCGCGAGATGCCCGACCAGCGGCTTGGTATCGACGCCGCGCAGTTCCTCCTCGCCGACCGAGAACGCGACCACCGGCACGTCGGTGGCCTTCAGGCCCTGGTTGCCGAGCTCCTTGTAGAACGGCACGTTCGAGTCGCCGTTGATCGTCGAGACGACCACCGTCTTCTTGCCCTCGCTCGCGAACTTCTTGATCTTCGCGATGATCGACTGGTAGTCGCTGTGGCCGAACGGCGTGTACTCCTCCATGATGTCGGCTTCGGCGACACCCTTGCTCTTGAGGAACGCGCGCAGGATCTTGTTCGTCGTGCGCGGGTACACGTAGTCGGTGCCGAGCAGCACGAAGCGCTTGGCCTCGCCGCCGTCCTTGCTCATCAGGTACTCGACGGCGGGAATCGCCTGCTGGTTCGGCGCCGCGCCGGTGTAGAACACGTTGCGCGAGATCTCCTCGCCCTCGTACTGCACCGGGTAGAACAGCAGCCCGTTGAGCTCCTCGAACACCGGCAGCACGCTCTTGCGGCTGACGCTGGTCCAGCAGCCGAACACGACCGCGACCTTGTCCTGCGTCAGCAGCTGGCGCGCCTTCTCGGCGAACAGCGGCCAGTTGCTCGCCGGGTCGACGACGACCGCCTCGAGCTTGCGGCCGAGCACGCCACCCTTGGCGTTGATCTCGTCGATCGCCATCAGCACCGTGTCCTTCAGCACCGTCTCGGAGATCGCCATCGTGCCCGACAGCGAGTGCAGCACGCCGACCTTGATCGGTGCGGGCTGCGCGAACGCGAGGGCGGGCACGCCGAGCGCGGTGGCGGCGGCCAGGGCGGTGACGGAACGGCGGGAGATCTTCATGGTGCGGGCACTCCTTGGACGGTCGTGAAGGGATGCCCGTGAGACTACGGACGAAGCCTGCGCGCACCTATACGCAAGGTGGCGTAGGGCCTGCACCGACGGCGCCGACGTTGCACGCCGCCGCGCTCGTCGCGCAGCCCTCAGCGCACCGGTGACCCGACGCGTGCCAGCGCGAGCGACGCCGCCGCGGTGCGCGTCTCGACGCCGAGCTTGCCGAACACGTGCTCGAGGTGCTTGTGCACCGTGCGCGGCGACAGCGACAGGATGTCGCCGATGTCGCGGTTGGTCTTGCCGTGGATCACCCAGTACAGCACCTCGACCTCGCGCGCGGTGAGCGCCGGGAACGCCCGCGCGAGCGCGTCGAGCAGCGCGGCTTCCGAGTCCTCGCGCAGCACGACGAGCCACTCGCCGTCGCCGCTGTCGTCGATCGCGTGCATCGCGAACGTGAGCCGGCGCGTGCTCTGCCCGACCCTGAAGCCCTGCGGCTCGGCGCCGGCACGGCGGCGCAGCGCCTCGCGCGCGACCCAGGCCATCACCGGCGGCGGCGTCAGCACCTCGGGCACGGTCGGGAAGTGCTGCCGCAGCAGCTCGCGCGCGAGCGCGGTCTGCCAAAGGCGCCGGCCGTCGCGCTCGCGCACGACGAAGGTCGCGTGGCCGAAAGCGTCGAGCGCGCGGCGCGCCTGGCCCTGCGCGCGCGCGGTGCGCAGGTGGCTCTCGATGCGCGCGATCAGCTCGCGCGTGCGCACCGGCTTGGTCACGTAGTCGACGACGCCGGCACCGAACGCGTCGACGACGTGCTCGGTGTCGGTGAGCCCGGTCATGAAGATGATCGGGATGCCGGCGGTCGCGGCGTCGGCCTTGAGCCGGCGCGCGACCTCGAAACCGTCGAGGCCCGGCATCACGGCGTCGAGCAGCACGATGTCGGGCCGTGCCTGCGCGACGGTGGCCAGTGCCGCCTCGCCCGAGGTCGCGACGAGCACGGTGTAGCCCGACTCGTCGAGCGCGTCGTGCAGCACGGCGAGGTTGTCCGGCACGTCGTCGACGATCAGGACGACGTCGGTCGCGTCAGCGGCGGTGCGGTTCGGGTCCATCGAGGGCCTGGTCGACGACGGCGCGCAGCGCGTCGAGCTCGAAACGCTGCGCCAGCGTACGCAGCCGGGCGACGAAGCGGGCCGCAGCGGCGTCGGCGGCCTCGATCTCGTCGAGCTTGCGCTGCACGCCGCGCAGGTAACCCACCGCGATCAGCTGCCGCAGCGCGCGCAGCTGGTCACGCTCGGGCAGCGGCTCGGGACCGGGTGCTGCGTCGGGCACGGCGGGCGCCGCCGGCGGCGGCGTGATCCACGCGAGATCGAGGCGCGCTCCGAGCCAGTCGAGCAGCCGCGCGCAGCGCACCGGCTTGACGAAGAAGTCGTCGGGCCCGATGCCGACGTCGTTGTCCAGGCCGCGGTCGAACGCGTTGGCCGACACGACCGCCACCGGCTGTGCGTGGCCGGCCGCGCGCAGCCGGCGGATCGCCTCCCAGCCGTCGATGCCGGGCATCGCGAGGTCCATCAGGATCGCATCGGGCCGCGGCTGCGCGCGGTCGGCCAGACGTGCCAGTGCCGCCTCGCCCGACGCGACGCCGTCGATCGCGAAGCCCAGCGGCTGCAGCAGGTCGTGCATCAGCGCGCGGTCGGCCTCCTCGTTGTCGACGACGAGGATGCGCCGGCGCGGTCCCTCGTAGCCCTGGCGCAGCCCCGGCGCCGGCGCCGCACCCGGCGCAGGCGCGACCTCGGGCAGGAACAGCCGCACGCTGAACGTGCTGCCCTCGCCGGGGCGACTCGTCGCGGTCAGCTCGCCGCCCATCAGTTCGACGAGCATCTTCGCGATCGTCAGCCCGAGCCCGCTGCCGCCGGCCGCGCTGCCGCCGGCGGCCGAGCCGCGCGCGAACGGCTCGAAGATGCGCGCGAGCTCGGCGTCGTCCATCCCGGGGCCGGAGTCGACGACGTCGAAGCAGGCCATGTCGCGCACGTGGCGCACGCGCAGCTCGACGCGCCCGCGCGCCGTGAACTTGACGGCGTTGCCGAGCAGGTTGATCAGGATCTGGCGCAGCCGCCGCTCGTCGGCGCGCACGACCTCGGGCAGCGGCGGCTCGAATGTGCGCACGAAGCCGATGCCCTTGGCCGCGGCCTGCAGCTCGAACAGGCGTGCGATCTCGTCGAGGCCGTCGCGAAAGCGCATCGGCTCGACCTGCAGCGCGAGCTTGCCGGCCTCGATGCGCGCGAGGTCGAGCGCGCCTTCGATCAGGCCGAGCAGGTGGTCGCCGCCGCGGCGGATCACCGCGACGGCCTGGCGGCGGTGCGCCGGCATCGCCTCGTCCTCCTCGAGCAGCTGCGCGTAGCCGAGGATGCTGTTGAGCGGGGTGCGCAGCTCGTGGCTGATCGCGGTGACGTAGCGCGTCTTGGCCTGGTTGGCGGCCTCGGCGGCGCGCTGTGCGCTCTCGGCCTGCGCCTTCGCGCGCTGCAGCGCCTCGTCGGTGCGGCGGTGCGACGCGATCTCGGCGCGCAGCGCCTGCGTCTGCCGGTTCGACTCCTCCTGCGCGACACGACGGCTCTGATGCGCGAGCACGAGCCACCAGCAGGCCACCGCGGCGACGACGAGCAGCAGCAGGTACACGTGCACGAAGCTCGCGCGCAGCAGCGCGAGCACCGGCGCCGCGTCGGCACTGGCGACCTGCGCGGCCAGCGAGCGTGCGCCGTGCTGGTACAGCACGCCGAGCAGCAGCGCGAGCCCCGGCGCGACGGCGGCCATCAGCAGCAACCAGTGGCCGAGCCCGGCGTCGAGCGTGGGCCACAGCCGCCGCGGCAGCAGCCGGTGCAGCAGCGCCGTCCACTGCGCGGCCAGGCTCGCGTGCGGCTTGCACAGGTCGCCGCAGCGCGCGTCGAGCGTGCAGCACAGCGAGCAGATCGCCCCGCCGTAGGCCGGGCAGTGCGCCATGTCCTCGCCCTCGTAGTCGCGCTCGCAGATCGTGCAGCGCTGCGTCGCCGCGGGCTTCAGCCGCGCGTAGGCGCCGTGCGCGGCGTCGCCATCCGGTGCCGCCGGCGTGCGCGCGAGGTAGTAGCGCCCGCCGGTGACCCAGGCAATCAGCGGCGACGCGACGAACGCGGTCACGAGTGCGATCGCCGCCGAGTAGGCCTGCGCGGCCTCGCCGTACAGCCCCAGGTGCGCCGTGACCGACAGCAGCGACGCGAGCGCCATCGCGCCGACGCCCACCGGGTTGACGTCGTACAGGTACGCGCGGCGGAACTCGATGCCCGGCGGCGACAGTCTCAGCGGCTTGTTGACGACGAGGTCGGCGACGACGGCCATGATCCACGCGATCGCGACGTTGGCGTACAGCCCGAGCACGTGGCCCAGCGCCTGGAACACGTCGAGCTCCATCAGCACGAGCGCGATCGCGGTGTTGAACACCATCCACACGACGCGCCCCGGGTGGCTGTGCGTGACGCGCGAGAAAAAGTTGCTCCACGCCAGCGACCCGGCGTAGGCGTTGGTGACGTTGATCTTGAGCTGCGAGACGACGACGAACAGCGCGGTGGCCGCCACCGCCAGCCCGTAGTGCGAGAACACGAACTCGTAGGCCACGAGGTACATCTGGTTCGGGTCGACGGCGCGCTCGGCCGGCACCCTGTGCGTGATCGCGAGGAAGGCCAGCAGCGCGCCGCCGAGCATCTTGAGCACGCCCGGCAGCACCCAGCCCGGGCCGCCCGCCAGCACGGCGGCCCACCAGCGCCAGCGGTTGGCGGCGGTGCGCTCGGGCATGAAGCGCAGGTAGTCGGCCTGCTCGCCCATCTGCGTGATCAGCGCGATGCCCACCGTCGTCGCGGCACCGAACGCGATCGGGTCGAAGCCGGCGCCGCCGCCCTCGCCGCCGTAGCGCACGAGCTCGGTCAGCACGTCGGGCTGCTGGACGAACACCGCCACGTAGGGCACGACGAGCAGCGCCAGCCACAGCGGCAGCGTCCACGCCTGCAGGCGGCTGAGCGCGGTCACGCCGTGCACGACGAGCGGGATCACGACGAGCGCACAGACGAGGTAGCCCCACGCCGGCGGGATGCCGAACGCGAGCTCGAGCGCGTAGGCCATCACCGCCGCCTCGAGCGCGAAGAAGATGAACGTGAAGCTGGCGTAGATCAGCGACGTGACCGTCGAGCCGATGTAGCCGAAGCCGGCGCCGCGCGTGAGCAGGTCCATGTCGACGCCGTGGCGCGCGGCACAGACGCTGATCGGCAGCCCCGCGAGAAAGATCACGAGGCCGGTGACGACGATCGCCAGCGCGGCGTTGACGAAGCCGTGCTGCACCAGCAGCGTCGCGCCGATCGCCTCGAGGATCAGGAACGACGCCGCGCCGCCGAACGCGGCGTGCGCGACGCGCCAGGTGCCGCCGCGGCGGAAGCTGCGCGGCGTGAAGCGCAGCGCGTAGTCCTCGATCGTTTCGCTGGCGACCCAGCTGTTGTAGTCGCGCCGCACCTTGACGACCTGCTGCGGCGCCTCGGCGGGGCCGGGCGCCGGCATCGGAGTGATCGGGATGGTGCGCGCCATGCCGGCGCTGCTACAAGAAACGCACCAGCCCCGCCGCGCCGGCGGCGGGCGCGCTTAACATGGCATCGAACCTGCAAACGACCGGGCCATGGAACTGACGCCGCGCGAGAAGGACAAGCTGCTGATCTTCACCGCCGCACTGCTCGCCGAGCGCCGCAAGGCGCGCGGGCTCAAGCTCAACTACCCCGAGGCGGTGGCGCTGATCACCGCGGCGATCATGGAAGGCGCGCGCGACGGCAAGAGCGTCGCAGCGCTGATGAGCGAGGGCAAGACGGTGCTGACGCGCGCCGACGTGATGGATGGCGTCGCCGAGATGATCCCGGAGATCCAGGTCGAGGCCACGTTCCCCGACGGCACCAAACTGGTGACGGTGCACCAACCGATTGCGTGACGGGTTCGCACCGTGAAGGTGCGTGCTGCGAGGAGAGAAACCGATGACGACGAAGACCCTGATCGGCGCCACCGCCGCGCTGGCCGGCTGGCCGGCGCTGGCCCACGAAGGCCACGGCCTGCCCGGCGTGTCGCACTGGCATGCGAGCGACGTGTTCGGCGTTGCCCTCGCGGTCGCCGTGCTCGCCGGCCTGTGGTGGTTCGGACGCAGGAAGTGACGATGATCCCCGGCGAACTGTTCACCGACGGCCCGGATCACGTGCTCAATCCCGGACGGCGCACCGTCACGCTGGTCGTCGAGAACGCCGGCGACCGGCCGATCCAGGTCGGCTCGCACTACCACTTCGCCGAGACGAACCCGGCGCTTCGCTTCGACCGCGCCGCGGCGCGCGGGATGCGGCTGAACATCGCCAGCGGCACCGCGGTGCGCTTCGAGCCCGGTCAGCAGCGCACCGTCGAACTCGTCGACTACGCCGGCGCGCGCGAGGTCTGGGGCTTCCGCGGCCTGGTGCAAGGAAAAGTCTGATGACCCCCACGCTCACTTCGTTCGCTGCCCCCCGAGGGGGCGCCAGGGCCCTTCGGGCGGCCGGGCGAGCCCTGTGATGGCCACGATCGGCAGGCGGGCCTACGCCGAGATGTTCGGCCCGACGGTCGGCGACCGCGTGCGGCTGGCCGACACCGAGCTGATCATCGAGGTCGAGGCCGACTACACGCTGCGCGCCGGCGGCTACGGCGAAGAGGTGAAGTTCGGCGGCGGCAAGGTGATCCGCGACGGCATGGGGCAGAGCCAGGTCGTCAACGGCCCCGGGCCGCACGAGGCGGTCGACTGCGTGATCACCAACGCCCTGATCGTCGACCACTGGGGCATCGTCAAGGCCGACATCGGCCTCAAGGGCTGTCGCATCGCGGCGATCGGCAAGGCTGGCAACCCCGACGTGCAGCCGGGGGTGGACATCGTGATCGGCCCCGGCACCGAAGTGATCGCCGGCGAGGGGATGATCGTCACCGCCGGCGGCATCGACACGCACATCCACTGGATCTGCCCGCAGCAGATCGAAGAAGCGCTGATGTCGGGCATCACGACGATGACCGGCGGCGGCACGGGACCTGCCACCGGCACCAACGCGACGACCTGCACGCCGGGGCCGGCCAACATCGCGCGCATGCTGCAGGCCGCCGACGCGTTCCCGATGAACCTCGGCTTCCTCGGCAAGGGCAACGCGAGCCGGCCCGACGCGCTCGTGCAGCAGATCGAGGCCGGCGCGATCGGCCTGAAGCTGCACGAGGACTGGGGCACGACGCCGAGCGCGATCGACTGCTGCCTGTCGGTGGCCGAGGCGACCGACACGCAGGTCGCGATCCACACCGACACGCTCAACGAATCGGGCTTCGTCGAGGACACGATCGCCGCGTTCAAGGGCCGCACGATCCACACCTTCCACACCGAAGGCGCCGGCGGCGGCCACGCGCCCGACATCCTGAAAGTCGTCGGCGAGGCCAACGTGCTGCCGAGTTCGACGAACCCGACGCGGCCGTACACCGTCAACACGCTCGACGAACACCTCGACATGCTGATGGTGTGCCACCACCTCGACGCGTCGATCGCCGAGGACCTCGCGTTCGCCGAGAGCCGTATCCGCCGCGAGACGATCGCCGCCGAGGACATCCTGCACGACCTCGGCGCGATCAGCATCATGAGCAGCGACAGCCAGGCGATGGGCCGCGTCGGCGAGGTGATCACGCGCACGTGGCAGACCGCGCACAAGATGAAGGTGCAGCGCGGACCCTTGCCCGAGGACTCGGCACGCAACGACAACTTCCGCGTCAAGCGCTACATCGCGAAGTACACGATCAACCCGGCGATCACGCACGGGATGAGCCACGAGATCGGCAGTGTCGAAGTCGGCAAATGGGCCGACCTCGTGCTGTGGAAGCCGGCATTCTTCGGCGTCAAGCCGTCGCTCGTGCTCAAGGGCGGCTTCATCGCCGCGGCGGCGATGGGCGACTCGAACGCGAGCATCCCGACGCCGCAGCCGGTGTACTACCGCCCGATGTTCGGCGCCTTCGGCGGTGCGATGCACCGCACGTCGATCACGTTCGTCTCGCAGACCGCGCTGGCCAGCGGCGCGGCCGAGGCCTACGGGCTGCACAAGCACCTGGCCGCCGTCAAGGGCTGCCGCACCGTGAAGAAGACCGACATGGTCCACAACGGGACCCTGCCGGCGATGCAGATCGACCCGCAGACCTACGAGGTGCGCGCCGACGGGCAGCTGCTGACCTGCGAGCCGGCCGCGGTGCTGCCGATGGCGCAGCGCTACTTCCTGTTCTGACGCGGTGCGCGAGCGTTCAGCGCGCCACCGCGTGGGGGCGGATCCACGCGGCGAAATCGTCTTCGGCGAGATCGCCGGCGGCGACCGCGAGCATCGTCAACACGCAGCCCGCGTCGTCGGCGGTCAGTTCGATGCCGTTGAGCGCGAGGAACAGTTCGACGGCGACGAACGCCGTGCGCTTGTTGCCGTCGACGAACGGGTGGTTGCGCGCGATCCCGTAGCCGTAGGCGGCCGCCAGTGCGGCGGCATCGGGCTCGCCGTAGGCCGCCAGGTGGTGCGGGCGGGCCAGCGCCGATTCGAGCAGCCCCGCGTCGCGCGTGCCCGGGGCGCCGCCGTGCTCGGCCAGCTGCTCCTCGTGGACCGCGCACACGACGGCCGGGTCGAGCCAGACCCAGTCGCTCACTTGGCGAGTTCGCGCAGCACGGCGCGGCGCTTCTTCATGATGCGGCGCGCCTCGCCCATCTGCGCCTCGAACTCGGGGCTGTACGGCGTCAGCAGCATGCCGTTGGCCGCCTCGGTGACGAACACCGTGTCGCCCTTCTCGAGCTTCAGCCGCGCGAGGATCTCCTTCGGCAGGATGACACCGACCGAGTTGCCGATCTGCGTGAGCTTGAGTGCCGTCATCGTCGACCCCGACAGTTATAACGTTCGTTATACTAACCGCGTTCCGTCACCGCTTCAAGCCCGCCGATGCTGACCGTCCACAAGCTGATCCCCCAGGGCCGCGGCCTCGCGCCGGTGCTGGTGCGGCGCGCCGCGCACGTCGCGCTCGACTGGGACACGCGGCAGAAGAGCCGCTTCGACGCGACCGACTCGGCCGGGCGCCACCTCGGCGTGTTCCTGCCGCGCGGGCAAGTCGTGCGCGGCGGCGACGTGCTGGTGGCCGAGGACGGCTCGCTGATCCGCGTCGACGCCGCACCGCAGCCGGTGCTCGTCGTGCGCACCTGCGCCGAGCACGGCGCGCCGGTCGACCTGCTGCGCGCCGCCTACCACCTCGGCAACCGCCACGTGCCGCTCGAGCTGAAGCCCGACCACCTGAAGCTCGAACCCGACCACGTGCTGGCCGAGATGCTGCGCGCGATGCACCTGGTCGTGCACGAAGAGCACGCGCCGTTCGAGCCGGAGGCCGGCGCCTACGCCGCCACGGGTCACGGCCATGCGCATGCCGCGTCGGCCGCGACGCACGGCCATGGTCATGCGCACGGTCATGTCCATGGACCGGGATGCGGCCACGATCACGGCCACGGGCAAGGTCACGGTCACGACCACTGACGGGCGTGAGCGAGGCGACCGCGCTTTCCGCCGCGGCGCTGCTGCAGCTGATCTGGCTCGCGTCGCCGGCGCTGCCGGTGGGTGGCTTCAGCTACTCCGAGGGGCTCGAAGCGGCGGTCGACGCCGGCGTCGCGCTCGACGAGGCGAGCACCCGCGACTGGCTGCTCGACCAGCTCGTGCTCGTGCAGGCGCGCAGCGACCTCGCCGCGACCGCGTCGGCATGCGTCGCGTGGCAGGCGGGCGACCTCGCCCGTGTGCAGGCGCTCAACGCGTGGGTCGCCGGCACGCGCGAGTCGGCCGAGCTGCGTCTGCAAAGCGAGCAGATGGGCCGCTCGCTCGCGCAGTGGCTGCGCCAGCGCCACCCCGGCGACGCGCGCGTCGCGGTGCTCGACGCACTCGCGCCGGCGCCGACCTGGCCCGTCGCGTTCGCGCTCGCCGCGGCGGCCACCGGCGCGCCGGTGCGCGATGCACTGCTCGCGATGGCGTTCGGCTGGGCCGAGAACGCCGTGCAGGCCGCCGTGCGCGCGGTGCCGCTCGGCCAGAGTGCCGGCCAGCGCATCCTCGCCGCGCTGGCCGACGCGATTCCCGCCGCCGTCGACGACGCGCTCGCCGTCACCGACCACACCCGCCAGTCGTTCGCGCCGGGGCTCGCGATCCTGTCGGCGCGCCACGAAACCCAGTACTCGCGCCTGTTCCGCTCATGAACCCCCTACACTCGATTCCCGGCCGCACGAAACCCCTGCCCCCGCTGCGCGTGGGCGTCGGCGGGCCCGTCGGCTCGGGCAAGACGACGCTCGTCGAGATGCTGTGCAAGGCGATGCGCGAGCGCTGGGACCTCGTCGTCGTCACCAACGACATCTACACCAAGGAAGACCAGCGTCTGCTGACGGTGGCCGGTGCGCTCGAGCCCGAGCGCATCATCGGCGTCGAGACCGGCGGCTGCCCGCACACCGCGATCCGCGAGGACGCGTCGATCAACCTCGAGGCCGTCGACCGCCTGCTCGCGAAGTTCCCCGATGCCGACATCGTGTTCATCGAATCGGGCGGCGACAACCTCGCGGCCACGTTCAGCCCCGAGCTGAGCGACCTGACGATCTACGTCATCGACGTCGCCGGCGGCGAGAAGATCCCGCGCAAGGGCGGCCCCGGCATCACGAAGAGCGACCTGTTCGTCATCAACAAGACCGACCTCGCGCCGCACGTCGGCGCCGACCTCGCCGTGATGGAGGCCGACACCCGACGCATGCGCCCGAACAAGCCCTACGTGATGACCAACCTGCGCACGCAGCAGGGGCTGCAGCAGGTGATCGAGTTCATCGAGCGCAAGGGGCTGCTGACGGCATCGGCCGCGACACCCTGATCGCCTATAGTCGGCCGGCACCGTCACACGTCAGGAGGTCGCGATGGGTCTGATCAGTTTCATCAAGGAAGCCGGCGAGAAGCTCTTCGGCAAGGGCGAGGCCAAGGCCGCACAGGAGGCCGCGGCGCAGGCCCCGAACCCGGAGAACATCGCGCGCTTGAACAAGGCCGCGGCCGACGCGATCGTCGCCTACATCGACACGATGGGGCTGAAGGTCGACGGACTCGCCGTCGAGTTCGACGGCGCCACGCGCACCGTGACGGTGTCGGGCCAGGTCGCCGACCAGGCGACGAAGGAGAAGGTCGTGCTGTGCTGCGGCAACGTCGAAGGCGTCGCCGCCGTCAACGACATGCTCGTCGTCGCGACGCCGCAGCCCGAGTCGAAGATTTACGTCGTCGTCAAGGGCGACACGCTGTCGAAGATCTCGAAGGAGTTCTACGGCACGCCGAACAAGTACATGCTGATCTTCGAGGCCAACCGGCCGATGCTCACGCACCCCGACAAGATCTACCCGGGGCAGGCGCTGCGCATTCCGCCGGTGGCCTGAGCCGCCGGCGCCCGGCGGGCCGCGCGCGCGATCAGCGCAGCGCCGGCGTCAGGTGCCGCAGCGCGATCGCGAGGCTCTCGCCGACGCCGGCGCCGAAGCGCCGCGCGAGCCGCTCGGCGAGATTGCCGCGCTGCGTGTAATCGATGATTTCCTCGGCCTTGACGATCTCGCGCGCGACGTAGTCGAGGCTGCCGGTGCGGTCGGCCAGGCCGAGCTCGATGGCCTGCTCGCCGTTCCAGAACAGTCCCGAGAACAGCTCGGGCGTGTCCTTGAGCCGGTCGCCGCGGCCCTGGCGCACGACGGCGATGAACTGCTGGTGGATCTGGTCGATCAGCGCCTGCGCATGCGCGACGTGGCGCTCGTTCTGCGGCGAGAACGGGTCGAGCATGCCCTTGTTCTCGCCGGCCGTCAGCAGCCGGCGCTCGATGCCGAGCTTGTCCATCGCGCCGGTGAAGCCGAAGCCGTCCATCAGCACGCCGATGCTGCCCACCAGGCTCGCCTTGTCGACGAAGATCTCGTCGGCCGCCGCGGCGATGTAGTAGGCGCCCGACGCGCAGACCTCCTCGACGACCGCGTACACCGGCTTGCCGTGCAGCGCCTTCAGGCGCCGGATCTCGTCGTGCACGATGCCGGCCTGCACCGGGCTGCCGCCGGGGCTGTTGATGCGCAGCACGACGGCCTGCGCGCCCTTGTCCTCGAACGCGGCGCGCAGGCCCGAGACGATGGTGTCGGCGTTCGCCTCGGCGTCGGCTGCGATCGCGCCGCTGACCTCGACCAACGCGGTGTGCGGCCCGGCCGGCGCCGCCGGGCCGCGGCTCTCGACGAAGACGGCGAAAGCAACCGCGAGGAACAGGCCGAACCACGCGAGGCGGAAGAACACGCGCCAGCGCCGCTCGCTGCGCCGGTCGCGCAGCAGGTCCTGCACGAGGCGCTCGACGGTGTGCTCGAGGCTCGCGGCGGCCACTGGCGGCGGCGCCGGGCGCGTGGCTGCGGATTCGAACGCGCCGCCGGCGCCAGCGGGCGACGGCGACGCGGGGGTGTCGTCGGTGGAGGTCATCGGGGGAGCGGGTTCAGGTGGGCGCGCAGTCGCTGCGCGCAGCGGGGCGGATCGCCGGCGAAGGATACCAATACACCCCGTCGGCGCGCTCCTCGACGGCGATCGCGGTCAGACGCCCGCGGCCGCAAGGTCCGCCGACGCAGCGGCCGCTGCCCGCCTCGTAGGTCGCGCCGTGCACCGCGCAGACGATGTGGCGCCGCTGCGCGTCGAGGAATTCGCCGGGCACCCAGTCGAGCTCGCTGGGCACGTGCACGCAGCGGTTGACGTAGGCGACGACGCGCCCGTCGACGCGCAGCGCGAACGCGCGCACCGCCTCGCCGCGCCAGACGACGTCGAACAGGTGCGCGCGGCCGCGCTCGGCCAGCGCGTCGCCGGCACAGAGGAACAGCGCCTCACCGGCGTCGGGCTCAGCCATGCGCGAGCAGCCAGTCGTGCAGTTCGCGCGGGCTGCGCACGACCGCCAGCGGCGCGAAGCCGGCGAACGACGCGTGACCGTGCGCGCCGTAGGCCACTGCGACACTCGCGGTGCCGGCGTTGGCGGCGAGCTGCAGGTCGTGCGTCGTGTCGCCGACCATCAGCGTGCGCTCGGGCGGCACGTCGAGCTCGTCCATCAGTTCGAGCAGCATGCGCGGGTGCGGCTTGCTCGCCGTCTCGTCGGCGGTGCGCGTGGCGTCGAACACGCCGCGCAGCTGCGCGTGCGCGAGCGCCTCGTTCAGGCCCTGGCGGCCCTTGCCGGTGGCCACCGCGAGCAGCTGGTTGCGCGCCTTCAGCGCCGCCAGCATTTCGAGCACGCCGTCGAACAGCGACAGCGCGTGCTGGCGCGCGAAGTAGTGGTGGCGGTAGCGCCGCCCGAGCTCGGGATAGCGCTCGGGCGGCAGCGCCGGCGCCGCGTGGCGCAGCGCGTCGTGCAGCCCGAGCCCGATCACGTAGGCCGCGTCGGCGTCGCTCGGCACCGCGATGCCGAGGTCGCGGCACGCGTCCTGGATGCAGCGCACGATCAGCGCCGTCGAGTCGAACAGCGTGCCGTCCCAGTCGAAGACGACGAGGTCGAAGCGGCGGGTCATCGCGTCGAGGTGGGGCCGCGCAGCGTGTCGATCAAGGCCGCGCATTCTGCCGGCAGCGGCGACTCGAGGTCGACCGCCTCGCCGGTGGCCGGGTGCTCGAAGCGCAGCCGCCGCGCGTGCAGGAACATGCGCGCGAAGCGCACGCCGGGCAGCACCTCGCCGCGCGCCCACGCACGGTTCCACGCGAAGTCGCCGTACTTCGGGTCGCCGAGGATCGGGTGACCGCCGTGCGCGAGGTGCACGCGGATCTGGTGCGTGCGCCCGGTCTTGATCGTCACGTCGAGCAGGCTGCACGCCGCCGGCGCGTCGGCGCGGGCACCGAAGCGCTCAAGCGGGCGCACCAGCGTGATCGCGCGGCGCGCCTGCTCGTGGGCGGCGTCGACGACGCGCACGTGGCGCTCGCCGGCGGCGTCGAGCGTGCGCAGCAGCGGCAGGTCGATCACGCGCTGGCGCGCCGGCCAGTGGCCGCGCACCAGCGCGGCGTAGACCTTGTCGGTGTCGCGCGCGCGGAACTGGTCCTGCAGCCGCACGAGCGCGCTGCGCTTCTTGGCCAGCAGCAAGATGCCCGAGGTCTCCTTGTCGAGCCGGTGCACGAGCTCGAGGAAGCGCTCGCCCGGGCGCGCGCGGCGCAGCTGCTCGATGACGCCGAAGCTCACGCCGCTGCCGCCGTGCACCGCGACGCCGGCGGGCTTGTCGATCGCGAGCAGGTGCTCGTCCTCGTACAGCAGCGCGAACTCGCGCGCCGGCACCGCGGGCGCCGGCGCAGCCGCCGCCACGCGCACCGGCGGCACGCGCACGACGTCGCCGGCGGCCAGCCGCGTGTCGGCCGCGGCGCGGCCCTTGTTGACGCGCACCTCGCCGCCGCGGATCAGCCGGTAGACGTGCGTCTTCGGCACGCCCTTGAGCAGGCGCAGCAGGAAGTTGTCGAGCCGCTGGCCGGCGCTCGCCTCGTCGACGCCGACGTGCCGCACCTCGGCCGCGACGGTCACGGCGCCCGCGCGCGTCTGGCCGGCGCCGACGCCGCTTTTCCGCCGCTCGGCCACCCCGGGGCCAGGCCCTATAATTCGCGCGCGCACCCGATGCAAGTAAGTGCTTGATTCGACTCAGTGTACCCGGGCACTTGCCGGGCGTTGGGAAGGCGCAACCCCGGTGATGCAACACCGCCGGGCGGCGACGGGTGCGGTCCCGACGTGACCGCGCAGCCGCCGGCCGGGGGTGGAAGAGACGCCACCAGAAGAAGAATCCCGCCGCGACGCGATGGCCTCGCGGCATCGACCAGGTTGATCGACGCAACGGTGGTTACGCCGTTCGCGCCCGCGCCGCAGTGAACGCGCATCCGTCCTCCCCCTGCCTTGCCGATCCGCAGCCGCCGGTGTCACGAGCACCCGCGCGCGGGGCGCGTCGCACCGACGCGCCGTCAGGCGGGCCCGAGGGTCGGGCGCACGCCCACACCCAAGCGCACGTGGCTCTGCCAGCGCGCTGACCGCCTCGCGGTTGGCGGCCGGCCCCGGCCAGTTCCTCCCCGGTTCTTCTTCGGCGGCTCGTGCATCGATGCGCCGTCGGCCACCTGCCGCCGGCGCGCTGCAGTGCGGCCGCGCGACGCGCGGCCATCGATGGAGTGCACATGAAACGCATGCTGATCAACGCCACGCAGCCCGAGGAGCGGCGGCTGGCGATCGTCGACGGACAGAAGCTGCTCGACTTCGAGACCGAGATCGAGGGGCGCGAGCAGCGCAAGGGCAACATCTACAAGGCCGTCGTCACGCGCGTCGAGCCGAGTCTGGAGGCCTGCTTTGTCGACTATGGCGAGGACCGCCACGGCTTCCTGCCGTTCAAGGAGATCTCGAAGAACTACTTCCGCGAAGGCGTCGACGCCAAGACCGCCAAGATCGGCGACGCGATCAAGGAAGGGCAGGAACTGCTGGTGCAGGTCGAGAAGGAGGAGCGCGGCAACAAGGGGGCGGCGCTGACGACCTTCATCAGCCTGGCCGGCCGCTACCTCGTGCTGATGCCCAACAACCCGCGCGGCGGCGGCGTGAGCCGGCGCATCGAGGGCGAGGACCGCGAGGAACTCAAGGAGGCGATGGACCAGCTCGAGTACCCGAAGGGCATGAGCCTGATCGCGCGCACCGCCGGCATCGGGCGCAGCGCCGCCGAGCTGCAGTGGGACCTGAACTACCTGCTCAAGCTGTGGGACGCGATCGACGGCGCCGCCAAGGCCGGCAAGGGCGCGTTCCTGATCTACCAGGAGTCGTCGCTGGTGATCCGCGCGATCCGCGACTACTTCACCGCCGACATCGGCGAGATCCTGATCGACACCGACGACATCTACGAGCAGGCGCACCAGTTCATGAACCACGTGATGCCCGAGATGGCGTCACGGGTCAAGCGCTACCGCGACAACGCGCCGCTGTTCAGCCGCTTCCAGATCGAGCACCAGATCGAGACCGCGTTCAGCCGCACCGTGAACCTGCCTTCGGGCGGCGCGATCGTGATCGACCACACCGAGGCCCTCGTCGCGGTCGACGTCAACTCGGCGCGCGCCACGCGGGGCACCGACATCGAGGAGACGGCCACGCGCACCAACCTCGAGGCGGCCGACGAGATCGCGCGCCAGATGCGGCTGCGCGACCTGGGCGGCCTGATCGTCGTCGACTTCATCGACATGGAGGAGAGCAAGAACCGCCGCGAGGTCGAGCAGCGCCTGCGCGACGCGCTGCGCCAGGACCGCGCGCGCGTGCAGTTCAGCTCGATCTCCAAGTTCGGCCTGCTCGAACTCAGCCGCCAGCGGCTGCGCCCGGCGCTCAGCGAGGGCAGCCACATCACCTGCCCGCGCTGCAACGGCACCGGCCACATCCGCGACACCGAGAGTTCCGCGCTGCAGATCCTGCGCATGGTGCAGGAAGAGGCGATGAAGGAGAACACCGCCGCCGTGCACGTGCAGGTCCCGGTCGAGGTGACGAGCTTCCTGCTCAACGAGAAGCGCAACGAGATCACGAAGATCGAGCTGAAGCAGCGCGTCACGGTGCTGCTGATCCCGAACCCGCACCTCGAGACGCCGAACTACAAGCTCGAGCGGCTGCGCCACGACGACCCGCGGCTGGAGACCTACCGCGCCAGCTACACGATGATCGAGGAGCCCGACGACGAGGTCGGCATCACGCGGCGCGAGAAGGCGCGCACCAAGCAGGAGCCGGTGATCAAGGGCGTGCTGCCCGACGTGCCGGCCCCGGTCGAAGCGAAGCCCGCGCCGGCGCCCGCCGCGGCGCCCGCACCGGCCCCTGCGGCGGCCGCCCCCGCGCCGGCCGCACCGGCGGCCCAGGCG
>NZ_JALBGB010000015.1:0-89351 GCF_022631395.1 Calidifontimicrobium sp. SYSU G02091 | reverse complement strand
ACCGACAGCGATCACGACCTGCCGATCTTCCCGAACCTGTACCGTAACGTCATCCCGACACGGCCCAACGTGGTCTGGGTGGGCGACATCACGTACATCCGCCTTGCCGCTGGCTTCTGCTACCTGGCGGCGCTCCTAGACGCCTGCAGCCGCAAGGTCGTCGGCTATGCGATCTCCCGCGAGATCGACTCGCAACTTACGGTGGCGGCTCTGGAGGCAGCGGTGCGCAGCCGACGCCCACCGCCAGGGTGCATCTGCCACACGGACCGCGGCAGCCAGTACGCCAGCGCCGAGTACCGGCGTGCCTTGAACCGCCACAGGCTGGTCGGCTCGATCAGCGGCGTGGCCAACCCGTACCACAACGCCCAGGCCGAGAGCTTCATGAAGACGCTGAAGGTCGAGGAGGTCTACATCGCCGGCTACGGGACCTTCGAGAATGTTGCGGCCCGCCTGCCCAGGTTCATCGACGAGATCTACAACACCCGGCGCCTGCACTCGGCGCTCGGATATCGTTCACCCGCAGAGTTCGAAGCGCAACTCGCCCAGCAGGCGGCTTAGATCCGACGACCCCCGTGGTCCAGACTCAGGGGTTCACTCCACATCACCCGGCTTTGCTGGTCAATTTTCGGTCGGCGTCAACAGCCAGCGCGCTGGGTGAGGTGAGAAGGCATGAACAGCATACGCAGGAGTCCCGATGTGCACCAGTGTTGTGCACCAGCGGCCTGCCGTAAGCTGTTGAAGCGCTTGATTTCCATTGCGAATCAAGCACTTGGAGGGAATGTGGTGGTGCTGAGGCGACCGCACGCGGTCATGCACCGATACAACCAAAATTTTATACCGATTTTTGGCGTTGATGGGCGGGAGTTGGCCTTGACAGCGCGCCTTTTCACTTGCCAAGTGCAGCAACGAGCGCCTTCATGGTGACCCCCTGTCTTTGGAGGTCGTTATGAGCGAGCAATTTCTTTCCGAGGTCGAGCTGGCCACCCGCTGGGGGATGAGCAGCAAGACCCTGACACGTTGGCGCTGTGATCGGCGTGGTCCTCCCTACGTCAAACTGGGCAAGACGGTGCGCTATGCGATGAGCGTCGTGCTTGAGTTTGAGCGAAACGGGCTGCGCAAGCCAGCGCCCAGACAGATCACGCCAGCCGAGCCAAGCACGCCCGACATCACCCAGAACATGACCGTCCGCGATGTGGTGGCCAGCCTGCGCGCTGGCGGGGGATGGCTCTCTCATACCGTCGAAAGCCAGTCCTAGCCTTTCAAGACTGCGGGTGCCGGATCCATCTCCAAGCGCGGAATCGAACTCGCCTCCCAAGGCGCGGCTGCTCCGTGAGTGTTGTTGCCGTCCAGATCGTGGCGCATAATGTCATCAGTTTGATGATGTAAACCGCCTGGCGATGGATAAACATAAAACCAATCACAGCTTTTCGGTCGTCCGTCTTGGATGAGGAGCCTCCGGTGACTCAACCCCAGCGCGTCGAAAGCTTGAGCCACGCCCAGTGCGAGCGGCTGGCCTACATCGACTTCCGGCTCTACTTCTTCGGTGAGATCGGCCGTCCCGACCTCATCGAGCGCTTCGGGGTGGCGCCGGCCGGGGCCACGCGCGACTTGGCGCTGTACCGGGAAATCGCGCCACAAAACATCCTCTTTGACGGCAGCCACAAGGTCTACCGGATCGGGCAGGCGTTCTCGCCGCTATTCGAGCACGCACCGCAGCGCGTGCTTTCGGCGCTGGCGCATGGATTTGGCGACGGCGTGAACGGCCCGGCCAAGCCCTTGCAGCCGCTGCTACCGTGCGAATCGCCCGCTGCCCTATCCATCCCCAAGATGGATGTGCTGGCTCCGGTCTGCCGGGCGATCCACTCCAAGCGACCCCTTGCCATTCGCTACCACTCGATGACGAGCGGCGAGTCTGAGCGGGTCATCGTGCCCTTCGCCTTGGTGGATACCGGCCTGCGCTGGCACGTGCGGGCCTTTGATCGTCTGCGGGGTGAGTTCCGGGACTTCGTCCTCACGCGCATCGAAGCGCCGACCTTGCTGGATGACGCACCCCAGGCCTTTGAGCGGCCCGACCACGACATCCAATGGACGCGCATCGTCGAACTGGAGTTCGTGCCGCACCCGCGCCTTGAACACCCCGAGATCATCAGGATGGACTACGGGATGACCGACGGCTCGATCCGGATGCGCGTTCGCGCCGCCGTCGCGGGCTACATGCTGCTGCGCTGGAGCGTGGACTGCTCGCCCGACCACCGCCTCAAGGAAGAACAGTACCGCCTATGGCTCAGCGATCCGCTGGCGCTGTACGGCGTTGAGAACGCAAAGCTCGCGCCGGGGTATCAAGCTCCGAGCAGCCCCAAGAAACGATAGGAAAGAACAAGCGCAATGGCCAAGACACTTGAAGCCCACGACAAGCTGATCCGGGAGATCTTCGAAGGCAGCTACCAGTTCGAGATTCCGGACTACCAGCGCCCCTACGCCTGGACAACCGAGCAAGCGGGAGAGTTGTTTGATGATCTGGTCTCCGCTATGCAGGATGCCCGAGCCAACGGGGCCACAAGCCAATACTTCTTGGGCAGCATCGTTCTTATCAAGAACGACCGCGACCCCAAGGCGATGGTCGTTGATGGCCAGCAGCGACTGACCACGCTCACGATCCTGTTTGCGGCCCTGCGCGCAGCGTGGGAGGCGGCCAACTACCCACCAGGCGTCAAAAGCGTGACCCCTTTCCTCTACGAAGAGGGGGACGAGATGCTGGGCAAGGCCACCGGCTACCGATTCACCGCCCGCGAGGAAGATGCGACGTTCTTCCGTCAGTACATCCAGGAGCCGGGTGGCATCGCACAGTTGGTCGCCAGTACGGACAAGCTGAAAGACAGCCGTCTGCGTTACCGCGAAAACGCCTCGCTGCTGCTCGAAAAGGCCAAGGCCCTGTCGCCTGACGACTTGAATGCCCTGTGGAAATTCCTCGCGAACGACTGCTCCCTGGTCGTCATTTCCACACCCGACCTCGAAGCGGCCTACCGCATCTTCTCGGTACTGAACAATCGTGGGCTCGATCTGGCACCCATCGACATCATTAAGGCGGAAGTGCTCGGTTCGATCCGTCGCATCGGCGGGGAGGACAAGGCGCGCGCTTATTCGAAGAAGTGGAGCGCGATCGAAAGCCAGTTGGGGCGCGATGCCTTCGGCGAGTTATTTGGCCACATCCGCACGATCTACGCAAAGCAAAAGCAGCGAGCAACACTCGTCAAAGAATTTCAGGAGTACGTCACCGAGTACAAAACCCCGGCTGACCTTATTGACAATGTGATCCAGCCCTACGCCGAGGTGTGGGACTTCGTGCGCGATGCCGACTTTGAAGCCACCGAGCACGCCGAGACCATCAATGACTACCTGTCTTGGCTCAACCGCGTGGACTTCAAGGACTGGGTGCCCCCGGCACTGGTCTATTTCAAGCGCTTCCGGCAGCAGCCCAAATTGCTCGCCGAGTTTTTCAAGTCACTGGAACGCCTGACCTATTTCCTGCTGGTCACCAAGGTGGGTATCAACGAGCGCATCGAAACCTACGCTGCGCTGACCAAGGAAATCGAGCCGGAGACCTTCAAGGGGGATCTGGCCGCGCTCACCACGCTGACACTGACTGACGCGCAAAAGCGCAAGTTCGTCGCGGCACTCGATGGCGACGTTTACGACGATCTGCCCAAGGCACGGATGGCGCTGGTCTTGCGCCTGGAGTCTTTGGTGCGCGCCCCCGGTGTGCAGCTTCAAGATGCCGTGTCGCTGGAGCACGTCCTGCCGCAAAACCCGCCCGATGGTTCGGACTGGATCAAGTGGTTCCCGGATGAGAACGAGCGGGAAGCTTGGACACACCGCTTGGCCAACTTGGTTCCGCTCGACCGGAAAAAAAACTCGTCTGCCAGTAACTACGACTTTGCCAAGAAGAAGGACGCCTACTTCAAGGGCAAAGGCACGGCATCACCCTTCGTCCTGACGCAGGAAGTGCGGTCAGAAAGCGAGTGGACGCCTACCCTTCTGGCCGAACGCCAGAAGCGCCTTGTGGGCGTCCTCGCCAAGCATTGGGATCTCGCTGTCTCCACAGGCACGGCGGCGAGCTAAGGGGCGTTTCCATGCAAAAGAAGCCACAACAAGACCAAAGCCAGATCAAGTGGATTGCCGACTTCATCTGGAACATCGCGGACGACCGCCTGCGCGACGTTTACGTGCGCGGCAAGTACCGCGACGTGATCCTGCCCTTCACCGTGCTGCGGCGGCTCGATGCCGTGCTCGAAGCGACGAAAGACGCGGTGCTGGAGCGCAAGAAGTTTCTCGACGCTCACAAGGTGGCCGAGCAGGACGGCGCGCTGCGCATGGCGGCAGGCCAGGCCTTCTATAACGTCTCGGAGTTCACGCTGGCCAAGTTGAAGGCCAGCGCGGCGGGACAGCGGCTGCGCGATGACTTCATTGCATACCTGGACGGCTTCTCGCCCAACGTGCAGGAAATCCTCACCAAGTTCAACTTCCGCAACCAGATTCAGAAGCTGGTGGATTCCCACGTCCTGGGCTACCTGATCGAGGACTTCCTCAACCCCGAGATCAACCTTTCGCCGCTGCCGGTGAAGGATGCCGACGGCCGCATCAAGCTGCCCGCGCTGGACAACCACGCCATGGGCTCAGTGTTCGAGGAACTGATCCGCCGCTTCAATGAGGAGAACAACGAAGAGGCCGGCGAACACTTCACGCCGCGCGACGTCGTGCAGCTCATGGCCAAGCTGCTGTTCCTGCCCGTGGCCGACCGCATCGAATCGGGAACCTACACCCTCTATGACGGCGCATGCGGCACCGGCGGCATGCTCACCGTCGCCGAAGAAACCTTGCAGCAACTGGCCCAAGCCCACGGCAAAGACGTATCCATCCATCTGTTTGGGCAGGAGATCAACGACGAGACCTATGCCATCTGTAAAGCCGATCTGCTGATCAAGGGCGAGGGCGAGCAAAGCCAGAACATCGTCGGCGGTGCGGACAAATCCACCCTCTCCAACGACCAGTTCCGCAGCCGCGAATTCGACTTCATGATCTCCAACCCGCCCTACGGCAAGAGCTGGAAGACCGATCTGGAGCGCATGGGCGGCAAGAAGGAATTCAACGACCCGCGCTTCATCGTCAGCCACGGCGGCGACCCGGAGTTCAAGCTCATCACCCGCTCCAGCGACGGGCAGCTCATGTTCCTGGTGAACAAGCTGCAAAAAATGAAGCACAACACGCCCCTGGGCAGCCGCATCGCCCTGGTGCACAACGGCTCGGCGCTGTTCACCGGCGACGCGGGCCAGGGCGAGAGCAACATCCGCCGCTGGGTGCTGGAAAACGACTGGCTCGAAGCCATCATCGCCCTGCCGCTCAACATCTTCTACAACACCGGCATCGCCACCTACATCTGGGTGCTGGCCAACAAGAAGGCCGCCCACCGCAAAGGCAAAGTTCAGTTGATCGACGCCAGCCAGTGGTTTCAGCCGCTGCGCCGCAACCTCGGCAAGAAAAACTGCGAACTCTCCGAGGCCGACATCGCCCGCATCCTCGACCTGTATCTGGGCCAGCCGCAGGAAACCGCCGAAAGCAAATGGTTCGACAACGCCGATTTCGGCTACTGGAAGATCACCGTCGAGCGCCCGCTGCGCCTGAAAAGCCAGCTCTCGGACGAACGCATTGAATCCCTGCGCTTTGCCTCGGGGGATGAGGCGCTGCGCGCCGAGATCTACGCCACCCATGGCGAGGCGCTCTATACCGAGTTCGCCAAGCGCAAACCCGCCATCGAGGCGTGGCTGAAGGGCGAGGACGAGAACGAAGACGACGACAGCGAAGACAGCGACAGCGGCGATGATGGCGAAGCTCCCGCCGCCCGCAAGGCCGTGCCCGCCAACCGCCGCAAGAAGCTGCTCGATGCTTCGACTTGGCTGCGCGACAAGGCGCTCATGGAAGTGGCGCAGCGGGCACAACAGGCGCTAGGCCGCGCCGTGTTCGACGACCACAACATCTTCCGCGAGCGCTTCGAGGACACGCTCAAGGCACAGGGCGAACGCTTGAGCGCGGCGGAGAAGAAAGCCATTTACAAGGCGGTGAGCTGGCGCGACGAAACCTCGCCGCCGGTTGTCGCCCGCCGCAGCAAGCTCAAGGCAGGCGAGCCTTTCGAGCCCGGCTTCGATGGCCGCTATCTGGAGACCGTGGGCAAGGAGCGCTACCTCGTCGAATACGAGCCCGACCCCGAGCTGCGCGACACCGAGCAGGTGCCGCTGAAGGAGCCCGGCGGCATCGATGCCTTCTTCCGGCGTGAGGTGCTGCCCCACGCGCCGGACGCCTGGGTTGCGCGCGAGGCCACCAAGATCGGCTACGAGATCTCCTTTGCCCGCTACTTCTACAAGCCCGCGCCGCTGCGCTCGCTGGAGGAGATTCGCGCAGACATTCTCGCGCTGGAGCGGCAGACCGAAGGTTTGCTGAGCAAGATCGTGGGAGGGGCGTGATGGTGATTTTCCCTGCTTACGAAAGTTATCAATCCGCAGACATTTCTTGGCTTTCATCTGTGCCTTCGCACTGGCGAACGACGCGCCTCAAGCGAGAAGCAAAGATTCAGACAGGCGTTACGTTGGGCAAGGTTTACGCTGTTGAAGTGGAGTCACGCCCATATTTGCGGGTTGCAAATGTGCAGGCTGGATTTCTTGATCTCAGGCATGTCAAAAATATCGAGGTGCCCCGTTCAGAAGCATTAAAGAGCGAGCTTAGGCCTAATGATGTTGTTTTGACGGAAGGCGGCGATATTGACAAGCTCGGACGTGGCGCGATTTGGTCGGGACAAATCAAAGGGTGTATTCACCAAAACCATGTCTTCGCGGTCAGGCCAGACCCAACTACGCTTAATCCGAAGTTCCTGACCTATATCTTGGAAAGTCCACATGGGCGCTCTTATTTCCAAGTAACGGCAAAGCAAACCACGAATCTTGCAGCGACCAACCGCAGTACCCTCGGGCGGTTCCCATTGTTCTTACCCCCGCGCGCCGAGCAAGACCAGATCGTCGCCTACCTGCGCGCGCAGGACGCGCACATCGCCCGGTACATCTTGGCCAAGCGCGAGCTCATCAAACTGCTCATCGAACAGAAGCTCGCCATCATCGACCGCGCCGTCACGCGCGGGCTTGATCCCAACGTCCGCCTCAAGCCCTCCGGCATCGAATGGCTGGGCGAGGTGCCGGAGCATTGGGAGCTTCGCCGTTTGAAGTTCCTCGCCAGTAACACTACGAACCAGACCACGACCAAGGCCAGCGACGAAATTTATCTGGCACTGGAGCACGTTCAAAGTTGGACTGGCGTGGCGCGGCCGCTTGAGGGCGAAGTCGAATTTGCCAGCACGGTGAAACGGTTTGTCGCCGACGACGTTCTGTTCGGAAAGCTCCGTCCGTACTTGGCGAAGGTAACGCGGGCGCGCCGCGCTGGCGTATGCGTGAGCGAGTTTCTCGTGCTACGGGCGCGCAAGGAACTCATCCTTCCTGCGTATCTTGAGCAACTATTGCGCTGCAAGCGCGTAATTGACCTGATTAACAGCTCCACGGCGGGCGCGAAGATGCCGCGTGCCGATTGGACGTTCATCGGCAATGTCCGGCTCTCCATTCCACGCCAAGATGAACAGGAAGCGATCCTGTCGCACATATTGCGCGAGACGAAGGACTTGGACGAAGCCATCGCCCGCGCCGAAGAGGAAATCCAGCTGATCCGCGAGTACCGCGACCGCCTGATTGCCGACGTGGTGACCGGCCAGATCGACGTGCGCGGCTGGCGGCCCGGGCCGGATGATGTGGTGAGCGACGAGGAGCTGGCCGCCTTGGGCGACGACGAGGCCGATTTGGGCGAGGATGAGCCAGGCGATGACGGTGAGTGAAGCAGGGTTCGGCTGCGCGCTGGCCTTGGCTGAGCGGCCATCCAGAGGGTGGCCGGGGAGATAGACTTTACCGATTTGGTAAAGATTGTGCTACCATGGAGAACCGCGTTGGAGATCCGCTTCCGGGACAAGAAGGTGCGCTTGCTGTGCGAAAGCCAGGCTGCCGCTGTGAAAAAACTGGGCGATGCCTGCGCCCGCAAGCTGCGGGCCCGGCTGGATGACCTGGAGCACGCCGCAAGCGTGGCCGAGCTGGTGGCGGGCAATCCCCACCCGTTGACGGGCGACCGGTCCGGCGAGTACGCGGTCAACCTGGCGGGTGGCTGGCGGTTGACCTTCTCGCCCGCCAATGACCCCGTGCCACGTCATGCCGACGGCGGCATCAACTGGCGGGCCGTGACCATTGTTTGTATCGAATTCATTGGGGACTACCATGACTGATCTGGATGCACCGTTCGCGCCGGAATGGGTTTCCCCGCCCGGCGACACCATTGCCGATGTGCTGGAGGAACGCGGCTGGACGCAAGCCGAGCTGGCCCGGCGGCTGGGGTACACCGAAAAACATGTGAGCCAGCTCATCAACGGCAAGGCGGCCATCACTGAAGACACGGCCTCGCGGCTGGAGCGCGTCCTCGGCAGCACGGCGGGCTTCTGGTTGCGCAAAGAGGCCACGTATCGCGAACGGCTGGAGCGCCAGCAGTTCGCCCAGCGCTGCGCAGGGTGGGTAGGTTGGCTGGAGAGGCTGCCCATCAAGGAGCTGATGGCGCAAGGCGTCGTTGCCAAGGCCCGTCTGGTGGAGAAGAACAAGCCGGCGCTGGTTGAAGCCTGTTTGCGCTTTTTTGGTGTGGCCTCCCCCGAGGAATGGGAGGGCGTTTACGTGGCCGACTTGAAGGCACAGTACCGCCGCAGCCGCGCCGAGCAAAGCGACTTGGCTGCGATTGCAACCTGGCTGCGCCTGGGCGAGAAGCAGGCCGAAGGCTGGGATGCCCTCAAGTACGACCGTGCGCGTTTCGAGAAGGCGCTGGGGCAGATTCGCCACCTGACGACGCAGCCGCCGCAGGTTTTCGAACCGCAAATGAAGCGGCTGCTTCGCGATGCGGGGGTGACGTTGGCCTTGGTGCCGGCAATACCCCGGGCGCACGTCTCGGGGGTGGCGCGGTGGTTGTCCCCGTCGCGGCCACTCATCCAGCTTTCCCTCTATGGCAAATCCAACGACCGCTTCTGGTTCACGTTCTTCCACGAGGCGGCGCACATCCTCTTGCACGGAACGTCGGCGCAAGGCCGCAAAGCCGTGTTCCTTGACGACCCTGACGGCGGCACGAGCACTGATGATTGCGAGCACGAGGCTAACCAGTGGGCGGCAGATTTCCTGATCCCTCCGCAGTATCGGCAGCGCTTGGTCAAGCTGGGGAGCCATGCCGCAGCGATTCGCGCCTTCGCCGGTGAACTCTCGATTCATCCGGGGATCGTGGTGGGGCGCCTGCAGCATGAAGGGATCGTCCCGTACGCGTCGCCCCTCAATGCATTGAAAGTGAGCTTCCGCTGGGCCGACCCCAAGCCGGACGCAAAGGGGGAGCCCGATGAGCGTGACTGACACCAGCGAAAAAGCCCTCGAAGCCCTGATCGTGCGCGACCTGGTCGCCAGTGGCTACGTTCAGGGCAAGGCGAGCGACTACAACCGCGACGTGGCGCTGGATGTGGTGCAGTTGCTGGCCTTCTTGCAGGCCACCCAGCCCAAAGCGGTCGAAGTGCTGGAGCTGGACTCGGAAGGCATCAAGCGCACCCAGTTCCTGCATCGGCTGCAGGGCGAGATCACCAAGCGCGGTGTGGTGGACGTGCTGCGCAAGGGCGTGAGCCACGGGCCGGTCCACGTCGATCTCTACAAGCTGCTGCCAACGCCGGGCAACGCGACGGCGGCGGAGGCCTTCGCCAAGAACATTTTCAGCGTCACCCGGCAAGTGCGCTACAGCAACGATTCCGGCAACGAGCTGGATTTGGTGATCTTCATCAACGGGCTGCCGGTGCTGACCTTCGAGTTGAAGAACTCGCTGACCAAGCAAACCCTGGCTGATGCCATCGTCCAGTACCAGACCACGCGAGAGCCCCGGGAGCTGCTGTTCCAGTTGGGGCGTTGCGTGGCGCATTTCGCGGTGGACGACAACGAGGCTGCGTTCTGCACCGAACTCAAGGGCAAGGCCTCGTGGTTCCTGCCATTCAACCAGGGCTGGAACAGCGGCGCGGGCAACCCGCCCAACCCGCATGGTCTGAAAACCGATTACCTGTGGAAACAGGTGCTGACCCGCGAATCGCTGGCCAACATCATCGAGAGTTACGCGCAGGTGGTGGAGGAGGAAGAGGCGGACGCCAGCGGCAAGAAACGCAAGAAGCGCAAGCAGATCTTCCCGCGCTTTCATCAGTTGCGCACGGTGCGTGCGCTGCTGCGCCGCGCCCGCGAAGACGGGGTGGGCAAGCGCTATCTGATCCAGCATTCGGCAGGCAGCGGCAAGAGCAACACGATTGCCTGGCTGGCGCACCAGTTGGTGGAGCTGCGCCGCAAGGACGACCCTTCGAAGCCGCAGTTCGACTCCATCATCGTCATCACTGACCGGCGCGCGCTGGACACGCAGATCGCCCGCACCATCAAGGGTTACGACCACGTGGCGGCGATCTTCGGCCACTCCGACAACGCGCAGGAGCTGCGCGAATACCTGCGCCGGGGCAAGAAGATCATCGTCACCACGGTGCAGAAATTCCCGTTCATCCTCGATGAGCTGGAAGACCTTTCCAGCAAGCGCTTTGCGCTGTTGATCGATGAGGCGCATTCCAGTCAGGGCGGCAAGACCACGGCGCGGATGCACGAAGCCCTCGGCGGCAAGGCCGCCGCTCAAGTGGCGAGCGAAACGACCGACGAGGAGCCGTTGGAAGAGGACAGCACCCAGGATGCGGTGAACGCGGAAATCGAGAAGCGCATCGCTTCGCGCAAGCTGCTGGCCAACGCCAGCTACTTTGCCTTCACGGCCACCCCCAAGAACAAGACGCTGGAGTTGTTCGGTGAGAAGGTCATGGTCGGCGACCAGGTGCAGTTCCGCTCGCCCGAAGAGCTGACCTACACCACCAAGCAGGCCATCCAGGAGAAGTTCATCCTCGACGTGGTGGAGCACTACACCCCCGTGGAGAGCTTCTACCAGGTGGCCAAGACGGTGGCGGATGACCCGGAATTCGACAAGGCCAAGGCGCTGAAGAAAATACGCCATTACGTCGAGTCGCACGACAAGGCCATCCGCCGCAAGGCCGAGATCATGGTCGATCACTTCATCGCGCAGGTGGCGGGCAAGCAGAAGATCGGCGGCAAGGCGCGGGCCATGATCGTGTGCAACGGCATCGCGCGGGCTATCGACTACTGGCGCGAGGTGTCGGACTACCTCAACGAGATCAAGAGCCCGTACAAGGCGATCGTCGCGTACTCGGGCGAGTTCGAGATGGGCGGGCAAAAGAAGACTGAGGCCGATCTCAACGGGTTTCCGAGCAAGGACATTCCCGCGAATTTCAAGCAAGACCCGTATCGATTCCTGATCGTGGCCAACAAGTTTGTCACCGGCTTTGACGAACCCTTGCTGCACACGATGTACGTGGACAAGCCGCTGGCAGGCGTGCTGGCGGTGCAGACCCTGTCACGCCTGAACCGGGCGCATCCGCAGAAGCACGACACCTTCGTGCTCGACTTCGCCGACAACGCCGAGGCCGTGAAGGCGGCGTTCCAGGATTACTACCGCGCCACCATCCAGACCGGCGAAACCGACGCCAACAAGCTGCACGACCTGAAGGCCGAACTCGACGCCCAGCAGGTGTATAGCTGGCAGCAGGTGGAAGACCTGGTGGCGCTGTACTTGAGCGGCGCAGACCGGGACAAACTCGATCCGATTCTCGATGCGTGCGTGGCCGAATACACCGACCAGCTCGGCGAGGACGACCAGGTCAAGTTCAAGGGCAAGGCCAAGGCCTTCGTGCGCAGTTACGGCTTTCTGGCCGCGATCCTGAGCTACGGCCATCCGGCGTGGGAAAAGCTGTCGATCTTCCTGAACTTCCTCATCCCCAAGCTGCCCGCGCCCAAGGAGGAGGATCTCTCCAAGGGCGTGCTGGAGACCATCGACATGGACAGCTACCGGGTAGAGGCCAAAGCGGCGCTGAAGATGGCGATGGACGACGCAGATGCCACCGTCGAGCCTGTGCCGCCGGGCGGCGGGGGGTTCAAGCTGGAGCCCGAGATCGACAAGCTCTCGAACATCGTGCGCGAATTCAACGACCTGTTCGGCAACATCGAATGGAAGGACGAAGACAAGATCCGCAAGGTCATCACCGAGGAAATCCCGGCGCGGGTGGCGCAGGACAAGGCCTACCAGAACGCGCAGGCGAACTCCGATAAGCAAAACGCTCGCCTTGAGCACGACAAGGCGCTCAACCGGGTGGTGTTGGAGCTGCTGTCCGACCACACGGAGCTGTTCAAGCAGTTCAGCGACAACCCCAACTTCAAGCGCTGGCTGACGGACATGGTGTTCGATGCGACCTACCAGCCGGGCACGGTGCCGCCGAAAGCGCCGCCGCAGATGGGCGCGGGCGTATGACGCGGGGAGAACGGGGATGAAACTGAATTTGATGCAGGTGGTTGTCGACTACCTGAAGGCGCGCCCAGACGAAAAGTTCACCGCCCGACAGATTGCCGAGTGGATTGTTGCCACCTACCCGCAGGAATGCCAAGCCAAGAAGGCGCGGAGCAAGTCGTTGCAGACGGATGCCGATTTGCTGCAGCAGATCGTGGCGGAGATCGGTGCCCATCATCGCGATCTGCAGCGCAAGCACCCGGAGCTGAAGACCACCGAGGGCCGGCCCCGGCGCTATTACTACTCGCAACTGTCCGACAGCGATGAGGTGGCCGTTGCCGAGCGCGAGGAGATGACGCCCGCAGCCGGTTCGAGCCGCCCGAAGCTCGACGAGCAGGCGCTGTATCCGCTGCTGTCGCAGTACCTGTGGGAAGAGTTCGGCGTGTTCTCCAAGCGCATCGACGAAAAGCGCTCGTCGAACAAGCACGGGCCGAACGGCAACCGCTGGCTTTACCCGGACGTGGTGGGTATGGAGGACTTGGGCAAGGAGTGGCACCGCGAAGTGCGCGACTGCGTGACGCAGTATTCCGACAAGCGCACCAAGCTGTGGTCGTTCGAGGTCAAGCTGCTGATCAACCGTTCGAATGTGCGCGAGTGCTTCTTTCAGGCCGTATCGAACTCGTCGTGGGCCAATTTCGGCTATCTGGTCGCTGCGGAAATCGGCGGCACCGATACGCTGAAAGAACTGCGGATGCTTTTTGCCGCCCACGGCATCGGCTTCATCAAGCTGGACGTGGAAAACCCCGCCGACAGTCAGGTGCTGATTCCAGCCCGCGAGCGTGACGAAATCGATTGGGACATGGTCAATCGGCTGGCCACGGAGAATCGGGATTTTCTGGACTACGTGAAGCTGGTGAAGCAGTTCTACCAAACCGGCGAAGCTCGTCCGGCTGACTGGGACGTTCCGGAACTGGACGATTGACCACCTATTCCAGGTGGCCGATGACGTCGAGACGTTCGTCGCCGCGCTGAAATGCACCGAACCAACCATCGCGCGAGTCTGCGCGGGTGCGGCTCACCAACAGCGTGAATCCCTCGCAGCCTCGTGCCTTGGCGGTGGCGAAGTCGGTGGTGTCGAATTTGGCTTCGCGCGCCAGGGTTGTGGCCACCGACTTCATGGCCGATTCGAACAGATCGAGCAGATGGTCTTGCAGGCGGGCGTCGATGTTGCGCGAGGTCACGTCGTCGATGACGGCGTGCTTGAATCGATTACTCATGGTCAATGCTCCGTGATGGGTACGGATGTCATGAACGCGCTGTTCGGCAGCGAAGCCAAGCTCTTTCCCGTGCATCTGCAATCAAGCGTTGCGAAGCAGCCAAGCGGCCTCTGCCTCCCGCCGCGTGACGAGTCCCGGCAGTACCTTTCCGCCGCCGTAGACCCAGCGGCGTAGCTCCGTTGCGGCGGCAGCCCAGTCTCGCTGGTTGACCCGCCGCCGCAGCGTCGAGGTCTGCAACCGCCCCGCCCCCAGGTTGAACGTAAAATCCATGACCGCTGCGAGCCGCCCCTCCGGCTCCGCGGCCAACACCGGGCAGTAGCGCAGTGTGGCGGCGAGCGCCGTCTGCAGGTCACGGGCCAGATAGACTTCCGCTTCGGCTTCGGTGATCGGCGGATGATCCGGATCGCAGAGGTGGCCGTAGCCGATCGTCCAGTAGCCGGCCGGGCAGATGTAGGGGTGCGCGCGGCCGGGATCGTGCTTGGGCACGCGGTGGAAGCCCTCGAAGCGTTTGGCCAGATCAATTGCTTGTGGAGGAATACGCATCTCTGGCTCTGAACTTGTAAGCAACACTTACTAGTTCGTGGGTCGCACCCGGTCGAACACGCGCCCGAGGAACCAGAAGTTCAGCACTCCGGCCCACAGGGCCTGGTCGGCCTCGGTCCAGGCCGCCTGGATGGCCGGGATCCACTCTGCCCCGGCTTCGAGGGCGCCCACGAAGGCGGCGGTCTTGGCCGCGCAGTAGAGGGCCATAAACCAGTAGGTGATGACGGGCCGCACGCTGCTGGAGAGCGCATCAGCCCACTTCACGCCAGATGGCCGGCCCTGCGCCGCAACCGCCTCGCGCAAAGCATCGATGGCACCGCTGTTCCAGGCTGCGTCGGCGCTGGCACCGATCTCGGCCATGCGCTGGGCGCCACGCAGCTTCTCGAACTCCAGCGCCTTGTCCTGCATGGCGAGCTCGTGGCTGCGCTCGCCCTTGCGGTCAAGCCATTTCAGAACCTCTGGCGCGAGACGGAAGGCCCCGCCCAGGAGACCACCGAGCAGGGTCTCGATCATTGCCCACCTCCCACCAACTTCAGCTTGATGGCCGCGCCGACCAGCAACGCGGCCAGGATGCCGGTGGTGATGACCTTTACAGTCGTCTGCCACGCCGTGCGACGCGCATCGCGCCAGGCTTCGAGCAGGTCGCGCAGCTCGCGGATGTCCTTGGCGGCACGGCCGTTTTCCAGGCCGAGATGGGACAGGACACGCTCGGCCCCACGTTCGGCGGCGCGGTCGAGCAGTTCGTCGAAGTCCTCACGGCGCAGAAGCAGCATGTTCTCGACGAGCGCAGGGGGTTGTCGTTCGGGTTCGGTCATGGCAGGTCTCCCAAAAATGCGAAACCCGCCAGCGGCGGGTCTCATGGGGGTTGAACAGGGTTCGGTCAGATCGCGATGCCGGGACTCCAGCCTGTAGGCTTGTAGGCAGACAGCACCTGCTCGTCCTCGACGTAGGCCAGCCAGCCCACCTGGGGCGCGTGGTACTCCCAGGCGCCGGCGATGCGCACGGCGATCTGGTCGATCTTGCCGGCCCAGGCGCCGGTGGCGCTGGCGGGGATGATGTAGCGCTCGCCCTCGGCGGGACTCGCCGGCGGTGCGGTCAAGTCGCGGTCTTTGACGGACAGGCCGACGATGGCGCCCAGGCGCTTGAGGTTGGCGTCCATCTCGGTGTGCCAGCCGGATTCGCCCAGCGTCCAGCCGTAGGCAAGGCCCAGGTTCGGGTCGGTGGATGGCATGGTCTATCTCCAGGGATTCGATATTTGGCGGATGGTTTGCCGGATGCGCCGCACGACAGCCGGGTCTGCGGTGCGATGGACTTGCCGTGGGTGCTGCCGCCAGCGCCGGCCTACGATGGGCAGGTGCAGCACTGCGCCGCGCTGGGCCACCAGCCGGGTCAACAGCCAGTCGGCCATGGGGTGGATGTCGGTGGTGGCCGCGAGCACGGCCTCGACCGCAGCGCGGCGCATCACGATCAGTCCATGGACATGGCTGGCCGAGTGGGCGTGCTGGAAGGCGCTGTAGGCCAGCCGCCGCACGCCGACGTCTCGGCCTTGCTCGTCCATCAGCGCCTCGTCGGTGTAGGCCATCACGGCCTGCGGGCAACCATCGAGCGCATCGGCTAAGTGTGTGAAGGCACTGGCTTCGTACACGTCGTCGGGATCGACGAAGGACACCAGCGGCAATGTCCCTCGCGCGTAGCCGGCTGCGCGCGCCTCACCGATCCGACCCGGAATGCCCGGCAGCACGTGCAGACGGATCGGGGCCTCTGCGAGGCTGGCAAGACATGCTTCGCGCCACGCTGCCGGCTCATCGAGCGTGAGCATGTGCACGTCGATACGCGGCTGGAGGTGCAGGTCGATGGGCGCTTGCATCACACCCCACCCCAGTACTGCCCCCAGCGCAGGCCGTAGCCGGCGCGTTCGGTGGTGCGCACCTGCGCCTGCCAGCTCGCCAGCCCGTCGCGCTCGGACTCGATTTCGATGGTCACGGTATCGCCCGCGCTGCCCGCATCTGCCGCAGCGCTGGCCACGTCCCAAGTCCAGGTGGTGCCGGCCAGGCCGCTCTGCGTGCGCACCAGCGCGCCGTTGCGGTCGCGCAGGCGCACGCTGTAGGTGGTGCCGGGCTCGGGGCCGATGTCGCCCTCGTACTGCTTGACGAGGTAGGCGGTCTGCTGGGTGCGGTCGCGGTGTGCCCAGGCGAGGGTCAGGTCGCCGGCGACCACGGCGGGCTCGGTCTGGCCGTTGAGGCGGATGCGCCCCGGCGGATAGGGCCGTGCCTGGCGGCCGGTGAGCAGCAGCGGCTGGCCGTTGACGGCGAGCACGGCATCGCCCTGGTCGGTGGAGGTGCGCGGAATGGCCGCGACAAACACAGATTCGCCAGGAGCGCGCTCGGTGGTCTCGGCGGCCAGCCATTCGCCCACGCCGATGAGCCGCGTGCCGGCGGCGTGCGCCTGCGGCGTGGTGTCGAGCACCCCGCGGGCGAGATCGACCGTGCCCGCGTTGGCGTCGAAGGCGAGGATCGCCACGGCTTCCCGGATCTGGCCGGTGGCATCGACCAGGTAGGCGTAGTCGCCCACGGCCAGGCGCTGCGGCTGGCTGACAGCGGTCACCGGCACGCCGATGGCATCGGCTTCGCTCACCGGCAGTGCGGCATCGAGCGTGAGCAGCGGCGCATAGTCCTCCCCAACCACGGGCGCGAGATCGCCGCTGGCGGCCCCGGTCGCCAGTTGCCAGTTCAACTGCCCGGTACCACCTGCGACGGCCAGCGCGCCGACGTAGGTGTCGGTGTCGGTCAGGTAGTCCAGCTCGGCACGGTTCAAGCGCCGGGCCAGTTCCCAGTACGGCACCTCGACGGCCAGCACCAGGGCCGGGGGCAGCGCGTCCAGCGGCGGCTCCTCGACGGGCGGCGGCGGGGGCGAGAGCACGGTGTTGCTCATCCCGAACACATCTTCCACCGCCTCGATGCGCCATTCGGCCGCGCCCAGGGCGCCGGTGTCGATGCCGGTCACGCGCACCACCATGCGCTCGATGCCGAGGCGCGGCCAGTGCAGCAGGAACACATCGCCCGGCAAGGGCGGGCGCTCCAGCGCAGTCGGGGCGATGGTGAGCGTCATGCGCGCCAGCGGCGAGCCCAGCGCGCGCAGGTCGCGCAGCGCGAGCCTGGCGGCCAGCGGCCCGTAATTGACGCCGGGATAGTCGCGGCGCTGGTTGATCACGCCGCCCTGAAGCTGGATCGCGGCCAGGTTCTCGACCGTGACCGTGGCCTCTTTGCCAGTGGCCCAGTCGGTGTAGACCACGGTGATCTCGTTGGGCAGTTCCCCCCACTGCGCGCGCTCGAAGCGCTCCATGCGCACGATCTCATCCGGACCCAGCTGCGGCAGGCTGTCGATCCAGTAGTCGTCGCGCAGCAGTTTCAGCTCGAACGTGCCTTGCTCCGGGTCGATGTAGAGGATGCCGCCGATGTGGTCGAGCACCTGCGCGATGAAGGCCTCGATGGGCTGCTGGCGCGTCCAGATCAAGTTGAGTCCGAAGCCTTCGCTCGACAGGGCCCACGCTGCGTTCCAGAAACTCCCGCCGATGCTGCTCTGCGGATAGCCCATGCCCCAGTGCGGGTCGGTCAGGCACTGCACCAGGATGTGGGCCGGGTTCATGCCGACGCTGATCTCGCGTCCTTCGTCCTCATCCCAGGTGCGAACTTCGGCGTTCCACTCCATCCACGGCGCATTGAACCACCCCGCCGTGAAGCGCCGCACGCGCACGGCCCACGGCTTGATATACGGGTTGTTGGCCGCGAAGAGGATCTTGCGTGCCACCAAGGACAGCACGCCACGAAAGGCCGGAATGGAGGTCCCCAGGCGGCTCATCAGGTAGTCGTTGCGGCCTTGTCCGGCATGGCCAGACAACACATCGATGGTGCCGACCACACCGCCTTCGCGCTCGTCGCCGCCAAACAGCGTGGGCTTGTCGATCCAGAGACTGGCGAGCCCGTGGCCGCTTGCCAGCGGCGCGCGGTCGGCATCACCCCACGCGGTACGATCACCCATCTGGATTTCCTGCACGGCATCGACGGGCCCCTGGCACAAGGCCAGATGTAGCCCCATCCGGTAGCGGTAGCCGACGGTTTGCTTCTTGCTGCGGCCACCCATCAGCTTTGCTCCCGTTGGCTGGGTCGATGGCTGGCGTGCTCGACCACGCGAAGCGCCATCGCATCACCCGTGGCCAGCAGCACCTCCGCAGTGATGCCATCGCGGAGGAAGGCGCGAAAGTCCAGTCCATGCCGCGCAAACCACGCGCGCGTGCCGTGCACGCACAGACCCGCGGCGCGCACATCATCGATGGTGACGATCACCTCGCCGCTCATTTCTTGCCGCCTTTCTTCTTGATCGGCTCGGCCTCCAGATCGCCGTACCACACGACGTTGGCGCCCCGGATGAGCACCGTGCCGAACACGACCGGGATGGGTCGGCCTTCCTCGGCGGTGGGGGCATCGACGTCGGACAGCGACGCAGGTTTGGGTTCGGGCGGTTTCGGCGCGAGGGCGGCCGAGACCACGGCTGCCACCACGATGACGACGAGGTACCACATGGCGCGGTCTCCAGGGATTCAGAACACGCCCGTCGAGAACGGGTTTTTGCTCGGGATGGCGGGGAATCCGCCGTAGTTGTGGCTTCGGCCGCCGCTGCGCGGCTTCACGTCGGCTGCGCCGACATGAGCCTTCGCCGAAACGCTGCGTTTTGGGATCAGAAGATCGGCGTGCCGCTGAATGGGTTTTTCGTTGGAATGAACGGGAAGCCACCGAAGTTTTCGAGGTTGCCGAAGCGCGACTCGCACGTGGCCGTGCTGTGATCGCAGCCGACCGTCAGCAGCACCTCGGTACCGGCTTCAATGGCGACCGGATAGAGCAATTCGACGCCGCCACCGTAGTCATTGACGATCATGTGGCGGGCACCTTCCGGGGTTTGGAGCCAGCCACCGGCCAAGCCACCACTGACGCTGCCGGGCGCGCCACCGTCGAGATCGACGTTGCGGCCATTGCTGTTGCTCACCAAGGCGCTGGCAGAAATCGGTGAGGCACCACAGGCAGCCGAATACAGCACGTGGGAACACTTGCGGCTGTAGAGCCGCCGCAACCCGATGCGCTTGAGACTGACCTGCGCGGACTCGCAGCGAATGCGAGCCACATCGTCAGCGACTTCGACGCCCATCACCCGGCCCATCCAGCGCATGCCGGAGATCCACCAGTAGTCGCCCCAGGTGTCGCGCCGCCCGATGCGCAGGGTGATCGAGGTGGTGTCGCCGGTCAGCGAGTTGGTGAGCAGATGGCGCACCAGATCACAGTTCGGCGGCAGCTTCAGCTCCAGCGCCGATTTGGCGGCCTCGGCACCCAGCGCCAGTTCGTTGCGCTCGATTGGCAAGCTCTTGTAGAGGTTGCCATCCAGATCAACGTCGAATTCCTGCGGCGTCAGATAGAACTGCGCGCTGCTACTGGCGAAGGCATACAGCTCGACCTCCATCAGCTGTTGGTTGCTCATACGGCGTACTCTCCATACGTTTCTCGGTCATTGCCACGCGGTTCGGGCAACTGGCGCGCGGTCAAGGTGATCTCCAGCAGCGTCGGGCTGTGCCAGTACAGATCGACTGCGTCGTGGTCGAGGCGGCAACGGGCCAGACGCACGACGCGGCTGCCGGCAGGCGCCGGCGCGTCCAGCCCCGAGCGCAGCACCAGCACGCCGCCTGCGTCACGATGGGCCGTGGCCGTGAGCACGTGCTGGCGCGTGCCGTCCGGATGCAGGATCAGGCAGGCGGCCGGGCGGTGCCAGAAGGCAGAAATGTCCTCGCCCGTCACCCGCAGGAAGCCATCCTCCGGGTCCGCCTCCGAGATCACCGACAGCACCGGCGCCAGGCCATCGGGCAGCCAGAACGATCCAAGGCGGCCTTGGGTACGCCAAAGCCGCGCCCGCCAGCGCTCGATGTCCTGCGGGCCTGTGGCCAGATAGCGGCGCTGCAAGGTCGTCGTCGGCCACGGGTCGTCACGCCGCACCCAGGGGTCGGCAGGCGAGAGGTCCTGCCGGGTGAGCACCGCTTGCGCGGTGACCGATGGATCGTCGCGCCAGTTGCCGTCGGGCCAGACCGGCAGGCCGTCGAGCACCGGATCGTCGAGCAGGGCCATGTCCGGCAAGGGGGCGGGCGCAAGGCTGGCGGTCACGCGGCCGCCGGCCATCCCCGGCACCCATTGCGCAAGGTCGGCCGCCTCGCTGGCCATGCCCCACGCCAGCGGCATGACTGCCGCGCCTGCCGGCACCGCGCGCGCCAAGGGGTCCGCCAGCCACAGCCGGGCGGCCTCCACATGAGCCAGCCGCGCGGTCTGCCAGCCGTCAAGAGCGATGATCAGGATCCAGCGCTCGTCGCTCTCCCAGCCCTGCAGCCCGTCGAAGCGCAGGCGCAGATCAGCCGCCAGCGGCCCGAAGCGGGCGGCGTCCGTGGCGGTGACGGGCAGCGCCTCCGCTCCGCGCGCACAGGCGGCGGTCAACGGCACCGCGTACTGCGGCAGCGGCCACAGCGCCATGTGCCCAAGATGGTCGGCCAGCCAGTCGGCCACCAGGGCATCGGCCTGCCGGGCGTGTCCAACCTGGTAGGTGAGAAGCCGCCGAGGAACGCGTCGGCGTGCCTGCCGGGATTCGTTCCCGCTGGCCAGCCGCGTGACGGCCGTCTGCCATTCCAAGCGTTCGACCAAAGGCTCGGCCCAGTCGTGGCGCAAGGCGAACACGCCGCGCGGGGCGTCCGGCCAAGGCGCATCGCCAAAGACCTCCATGCCGGTGGCAACAAGGGCGCTCGATGCCGTATCCCGGCGCAACACTTCGATCCACAACGCCGGCGCCTCGATGGGCGGCCAGGAGCCGGCCAAGGATTCCGCCAGCAGGCGGGCCGCAAGACCAGGCGGAAGCGGGGATGAAGCCGTCTCTGGCGAGAGTGTGGTGACGCCCGCGCCGAAACTCGCGCGGGAAATGACCTCGCCCTGCAAGGCGGCCAGCCCGCTGCCAGGCACTGGCGCGCTGCCCAGCTCCGAGATCTGCTCGGCGACGAGGCGCTCGGTCATGCCGACTCCAGCCCGAACTCGGCGGCGTTGAAGGCACCTTCCGTCCACTGGACGTTGCCGTTCGGGTTGCGCTCGATGAGCGCCGTGTGCCAGGCCAGTTGCTCTTGCAGGACGAGGTCGGCGCTCACGGCGGTCTGCGCACCGCTCGCCACGAGCCCACGCACGCGGCCGCTGCCCGCATCCGTCTTGCGCGCGAGCAGGGTCACCTGCACGCCGTGGATCGCCGGGGTGGTCATCACGGGCAGCGCCTCGACGTCGAACGTCTGGCGCAGGCCCGCCGTGGCCGCGCGGATGCCGCTGGCCTCATCGCCGTCGCTGACCGCCTGCCAGGCCGATGCCGCGCCTTCGACCGCCCACTGTTTGAGTGCCCCGTCGGCCTGGGGCTGGAGCGCATCGACGCGCACATCGCCCAGGAAGGTGGTGTTGAGCGTGCCCGAGGTGTCGGCCAGGTACAGATCGTCCACGTCCACCGTCACCGGGCACGGCTCACCCGGCACGGCGCCCACGAACGCGGTGAGAAGCGGGCCGCCGCCTTGCAGCGTGTTCTGCGCGGTGAGCTGGATGGCGAGGATGCCGTTGACGCGCACGTCGAGCGTTCCGCTGCCGGTTCCCTGCACGACTTTCAGCTCGACGTAATGCCAGCCGCGCGCTGGGGCGGTCACCAGCGAGGTCGAGAGCAGCGTGTCATAGCCGGACTGCCGGCGGTAGAGCTTGAGTCGCCCGTCCTCGCCGATCTTGACCAAGTGCGTTATCTGTGCCGACGCATCGCGTACACCCAGCAGCACCGGCTCGAAGCCGGTGTTCTCGAAAGGCGCCACGCGGATGGCCGCGCCGACGATCAGGCTGGTCTTGGTCGCATCGAGGTTCTTCACATACCCGCCGCCGCTGCCTGCCGGCAGACGCAAGGCGTAGGACGAGGGCCGCCGGCCGGGGATGCGCGTGGCCTGCGGCGACAGATACGCCGCCTTGCCGCGCGCGAGCCACGGATCGCCGAAGGGGTCGAGTGCCTGCGGGTCGTAGTGATCGAAACCGTCGATGAAGAGCAAGGCCATGGCTTATCCCTGGAGCGCCGCGCGCACCGCGCGCGCGTTGCGCCCGATGATGTTGAGGATCACCCGCTCGCCGGCGGGGGTCTGCAGGTGGTCGTGGGTGACGCCCGGGTCGATGGCGTTGACGATGCGCACGGCCTGGCTGACCGGCGGTGCGGCCGGCTGCACCTGGACCTGGGGCACGAGGCCGCCGGCGGCCAGGGCCAGCCGATGACCGTCCCAGACGGGCGGGGCTTTCAGGCCGTTGATCGCGTCCAGGAAGGCCACGCCGACGCGCCGCACGGCGGCCGCGCGCACCACGTACTCGCCGGCGGACAGCCGCGCCGGGATGGAATCTGAGGTCGAAGTGCCGGGGCCGGTGACGTAGCCGCCGGCGGCGAACTTCTTGATGTTGCCCATCAGCGCCATGACGGCCGCGACCATCGCGGCCATCGCGGCAATCGCCAGCCCCGGGCCCACGACCGGAATCGACGCCTGCGAGGCGGCCGCGCCCGAGCCCGCCTCGGCGGCGTTGGCGCTGACCTTGGCCGCCGTCTCGGCCTGCTTGGTGGCCACCGACTGGGCGGCGGCCGCCTGTTCGATGGCCTGCTCCTGCTGGAGGAAGCCAAGCTTCAGCGCAAGCATCCGCGCCTGCATCGCCACCCATTGCTGGAAGGGCTGGATCACCATCTGCTGCAAGAAGGCGTCGGCCACCTGGCGGAACAGGTTCGACAGCGCCTCGCGGAAGCTTTGCGCGCCGGTGACCATGCCCTGCAGGGCGTTGCCGAAGCCTTCGCCGATGCGGTTCCACAGCGGCGCGAGTTCGTCGGCGACGAGCCGTGTGCGCTCCAGTTCGTTGCGCCAGGCGGCGACCCGGTGGACCGCTTCCGGCCCGATCGCCTGCGCGGCCTGCTGCATCGCGGGCAGGAGCCGCTGCATCTCGGCGGCGGAGTCGCGCTGCAAGGCCACGATCTGCTGCCGCGCCTGGGCTTCGGTGAGCAGCCCGGCCTGCTGCTGGATCTGGATGCCCTCCTGCGCGTTGCGCAGGCGTTCGGTGACCTGCCGCCACTGCGCCTCGATCGCCTCGAGGTTGGCCTGCGCGGCCTTGACGTCGATCAGGCGGTCGATGATCGAAACGCCGTCGGCATCGCTCTCGGCCAGCAGGCGCGCGCGCAGATCGCGATAACTGCGCTCGATCGCGGCCCTGCGGTCCTGCGCCGTGTCGGTGCCGGTGAGCCTGGCCAGTTCCTCCCGGGCCTGTGCCAGCACATCGGCCAGCTCGCGCTCGGCCTTGGCCGCGGCGCGGGCATTGCTCTGCTCGACGTCGGCGCGCTTGTTGTTGAGCGTGATCAGCTCGGCCTCGAGCCTGGCGACCTCGGCCTTGCCGCGCAGGCGCTCCTCCTCGCTTTTGCCGCCGGCTGCCACCTGCCGGCTGCGCGCAAGCCGCTGCTGCGTGCGGGCGATCTCGGCGTCGATCTCCTGCTGCTCGAGCGCGGTTTTGCGGGCGTAGTAGTCGCGCAGGGAAACGAGACGATCTTCGAGCGCGGCGTCGAGCGCGGTTTGTTGGCGGCGCAAGCCGTCTTTGAGCAGGGTGAACTCGGCGTCGAGCCGGGCCTGCATCCACGCAGCCTGAGCGCTGGCCGTGTCGCGGGTCTTGCCCGGCGTCGTGAGCCGCCGCAGCAGCGCCGGATCGGCCTGCACCTTGGGGGCCTGGACCTCGATGGGCTTGGGGTCGAACAGACTGTCGCGGAACTCGGCCAGCTCATCGAGTCGTTTGATCAGATTGCCTTTGAGCTCGGCGATGATGGCCTTGGCTCCGGCGGTGTTGCCACGCAGGGCCTCGACTGCCGCCGCGACACCTGCGCCGATCGCCTCACCCAGAGCGATGAAGGCCTTGCCGACGGTGGCGGCACCCAGCGCCAGGGTCTTGAGCACCAGCACCACGCCATCCAGGATCGCGCGCAAGGCACCGCCCTGCTTGGCCGACTCGACCATCCCGCCGGCCATCTCGTTCAGGGCCGGCAGGAAGGCCTCGATCACCCGGTTGGCCAGACTCGTCGCGGCGAGCCGCAGCTTGGCCAGCGAGTCGTTGAACACCTCGGCCTGCGCGGCGGTGTCGCCGCCGATCTGCACGCCGAGCGCTTCCATCTCGCCGGTCAGGGCCGCGATGCCTTCGCGTCCCTGGTTCAGGAAGGGGATGAGCTCGGCGCCGCTCTTGCCGAACAGTTGCACTGCCAGCGCCGACTTCTGCGCCCCGTCGGGCATGGCCTTGAAACGGTCGGCCAGATCGAGCAGCACCGCATCGGTCGCGCGCAGTGTGCCGTCCTGGTTTTTGAACTCCACGCCCAGCGCTTTGAGGCGCCGGGCGGACTCCTCCGAGCCCGTGGCCGCCTCGAACATCGTGGTGGCGAGCTTCTTGAGCCCCGTCTCGAAGGTCTGCGCCGAGACACCGGACAGTTCCGCCGCCGGCACCAGGGTGGACAGAGCCTCCACCGTGATGCCCACGCGCTGCGAGAGCTTGTTCAGCGCATCGGCCGAGCCCAGCGCCGACTTGACCATGGCCCCGAGACCCGCGGCCGACAGGGCCACGCCGAGCCCGGCGAGCACGCCGTTGACACTGCGGGCGGCATCAGCCAAGCCGCCCAGGCCCCGCTTGACCGAGTCGAAGGCACCGCGCGTCTCGTCGACGGCGCGGATGAGGATTTGGGCGCGGTTGTTTGCCATCAGGCCTGGTCCAGTTCTCGTTGAATCGCCCGCGCCAAGCCCGACAAGGCCGGTTGCACGGCAGCGCCAAGGTCGAACCGGCGCTTGAGATCCACCCGCCGCACCAGCACGGCAATCGGAATCTCCTGGCCGCGCTGCAGGCGCTTGACGCCGCTGCGCTGCCGCTCGGCGCGCTTGAAGCGGTTGAGCTGCGCGGCGTTTTCCTGGAGGTTCTCGGCCATCAGCAGCACGCGCCCGTCCTTCTCGACGAAGAAGGCGTTGCCCGAGCGCATCAGGCCGTCGATCACGGCCTTGAAGCGCTTGGGGCCGATGCGGCCGGACAGCAGCGGGATCAGCAGATTGCCGCTCACGGTGCCGCCCTGGGTGTGGATGCCCAGCCAGGGGATGCGGCTGCCCACCCACAGCGCGGGCAGACGCTCGGGCTTGCGGTCGAACACCTTGGTCTGCATCGACGAGACGAAGCTCGCGCGCCGCACCTCGAAGGCGCTCCTCATCTGGGCGCGGGCGGCCTCGCGCACCTCCCGGCCGCCTACCGCCATCCCCTTGGCCACCGCCGCGTGGATCGCCCGCCGACGCTGTGTGCTCCAGGCCGAGAGTTGCCGCGGATCGAGCAGTCCGGAGGTGGCCAGCGTCAGTTTCATGACCGCACGTCCTCCCACAACTCGCGCTGCAGCCGCTCGATCGCAGCCCGGTCGCCCTGCGCCGCCACGGCGTGGACAGCGAGCCGCAGGGCGAGGTGCTGCCGCTCGACCCGTGCATCGGCCTCCAGCAAGGCCCGCGCCTGCGGCAGCGTGTAGCGCATCACCTCATCGAGCCGGTGCCCGGCGCGGATCAGGCGGGCAACCGCCTGGTCCCAGCCTGCATCTGCTCCAGGATCGGCGCCAGATGCTGCGCCGCGCCCTGGATCGCCGGCACCACCCGCCGCACGAAAAAATCCGCGTTCACCTCGAACACGGCGGCGGCCAGTTGCACGGCATCATCAAGCGACAAGTCGTTGATCCAAGCCCGCTCGCGCCGGGTGGTGATGGCCAGCAGCTCCAGCACGGCCTCGCCATGCCGTGCAAGCAGATCGAACCAGTCCGGCTCGGCCGAGAGATCGGCGGCGATGGGCCGCACCGCGGCCAGCAGTCGCGGCAACTCGCCCAGCCGGATCGGCGTCAGTTCCAGCGCGGTGCCGGCCACTGTCACCACCCTGGGCACGGGCGGGAAGGTCTGAAAGTCGGTGCTCGTGGGGGCCATCGTCATCCCCTTACAACAGCACCAGGCGGCCGAACTGGCCGAGATCGCCGCCGACCGGCTTGGTGAGGTCCGCCAGCACCTGGCCGGAGAGTTCGAACTTGAGCAGATCGTCCGTGATGATCGAGAGCTCCTTGGCCGGGTTGATCGCCACGCGGTACAGATCGATCACCACCTCGCGGTTGCCGTCGGCGGTGTTCAGACCCTCGAAGCGGATCCAGCGCTCGGGCAGGGCTTGCGTGAACATGGCCGTGTGGCTGGCCGCGCCGTACGCATAGTCCACCGTGAAGGGCTCGGTGTACGGGCCGCCGGTCGCGGCGTCCAGGATCACCAGCGAGCCGTGTTTGGCGTTGACGGTGTACTGGCTGGCCGGCAGCGTCTTCGGGGTGGTCGAGTTCGAGTCCTGCACCTGCACCGCCGAGACGTTTTGCATCGCCAGCGGATAGAGGTGCCCCGGCGTGACCGGGTTGGGCAAGGCTTCGCCGGTGACCGTGCCCGGCGTGATCGGGGTGCTGTGGCCGTAGAGCGCCAGCGCCAGGTTGACCGGGATGAGTTCCTCCAGCGTGCAGGCGAACTCGCCCTTCTTGGTCTTGATGAGCTGCAGGTCGGTCAGGCGCTGGCCGGACTGCGCCTCCTGGTGCTCGATGGTGTCCACCGACAGCGACACCTTCAGTTCCGGCACGTTGCCGACGAAGGTCAGCCCCGCCGGGTTGCCGGCCGAGTCGCGCGCGCCGATGTAGACGCGGCCTTGTCCGGAGAAGTAGGCCATGGTCAGTCTCCTTGGGGGGTGCCGGAGGCCGGCTCGCGGCGGGCGGGTTTGGCGTCGAGAACCGGGGTGGCCGCCTTGGCCACGCCCTGGGCGATCAGCCAGCGGGCGCTGGCCTCGGGCAGGTCGAGGCGCTCACCCACAGCGAGGCGCTTGCCTGCGTGGGTATGGGGTTTCAGTAGCTCGATGGAGAGATTTGGCATAAGGGGTTCATCCTGTTTGGGTGAGGTCGAGGGCGTGGGTGCGGTAGCGGATTTCGTAACGGGCGGGCAGCGCGACGGCCCCGGCGTCGGCTTCGTCGAACTCCCATTCGCAGTCGATCTCGCGCACGGCGATGGCCAAACCGCCCAGATTCGGGTCGGCGAGCATGGCCGCGTGCGCCGCGGTGAGCAGCCGGTCGGCCACGTCGAAGGCATCCGCGCCGCGCGCCACCACGGCAAGCCGGACAGACAGCTGCCGGTCGACGAGATGGTTGGCGTGGGCCGTGATGCTGTCGCCCTCGACGAACAGCAGCAGCGCCGGACTGGCCTCGCGGGTAACCGGCACGGCCGGCATGCGCAGCACCGGGATCGGTGCAATCGCCGATGACAAGCGTGCGACGACCTCCCGCAAGAGGCGCTCGCGGATGGAGTTCATGGGGCATTCCTCAGAGCTGGGAAAGAAAGGCGCGATGCTCGGCGCCGTCGCCGATGGCGCGCACGTCGCGCACCTGATAGCTGCTGCCCGCCACCTCGACCGTGTCCCCGACGGCCAGCGTCATCCAAGACGCCGGGTAGTCGATCTGATAGTCCCGCGACAGTGCCAGCCCGTCGAGCACCGTCTCGTCCGGGGCGCGGAAGGCGCAATGCACCGTGGTGCCCGCGACCGTGACGACGGTCAGCAGTCCGGCATTGCGTGCCGCTTCGTACAGCGTTTCAACGTCCATCAGGACGCCAGCACCTTCACCAACACGGCCGGGCGATGGCACATCGGCAGTGGGTTGGACTGGGTGTGGATGTCGGTGCCGCGGTCGAACTTGCGCGGCTCCTGCTTGGCGTACAGCGGCTGGCCCAGCGTGTTGGCCGTCTCGTTGAAGTCGGCCGGCGCGAAGTAGGTGGCGAAGGTGTCCACCGTGCCCAGCGGGAAGGCGTGGCCCTCGCCGGCGGCGATGAAGCGGCGCGTGGTGTCGCCGTCGCTGGCCTCGCCCGAATATTCCTCGAAGGTGATGCCAGCGAAGGTAAAGCCCGCGCGCATGTCCGAGCGCAGGGCCAGGCTGTCCTGCCAGCGGTCGTAGGCGGCGACGACCTTCTCATGGCTGGTCAGCGCATCGAAGAACTCCTCGGATACCAGGCAGTGGATGCCGGTCATGCGCTCGCCCATGAGGTTCTTTTCCATGTAGCGCTTGAGCTCGAGACACTTCTTCTTGACGTCGGTGCCCGGGTTGCCGAGCTGAAAGTTGATGACCTTGGGCGAGATCTCGAACAAGTCGAACAGGTTGTAGAGCTCGGTGCCGTCGGCATCGAGGATGCTGCCTTTCAAGGCACCCATGCGCAGATGCTCCAGGGTGATGGCGTGCTTGTTGCGCATTGCCTGCAGGTGCTCGGCCATCACCGCCGCCACGGTCTGCACCTCGGTCTCCGAACCGAAGGCGCGGATGCCCTGCACTTCCTCGGGCAGCACCACGTCGTCGTGCGGGATGTGCGGGATGCCGAACGAGCGCAGCTTGCGCTTGCCGCGCTTGGCCACCGTGCCGGGCGAGCCCACCGGCATCGTCGGCAGCAGGGTGAGCACGCCGTTCTTCTCCTCCACGGCGACCGAGCGAAAGCGAACCGGCTTGGCTGGGAACAGACCCATCTCTTCCAGGCGGCCGTAGTTGTTGGGCAGGATGTTGATGGCGGCGGTCAGCGCCGACATCGAGAAGGCGGGGTTCTCGAAGGGGTTGTTCATCGTCAGACTCCTTTGCGCACGAGGATGCCCAGGCTCTTGAGCTGCGCGATGGCAGCCTGCTTTTCCGAGGCGGTGATGGCGGCGGGCCACGCCAGGGCGTGATCGGCGACGATGGCGTGGCGGGCCAGCATCAGCCCGTCCTCGCGGTCGATGAGCGTGGCGTCCACGGCTTGCATCAGCACGCCGGCGGCCACCTGGCTGCCATCGGTGGCCGATGGGTCGAGTCTCTTGACCTTGCCGGTGGCGGTGACCAAGCCGACGACCGCGCCCAGGGGCAAGTTCTGGCCCGCGCCGACCGTGACCTGGTCGCGGGAATAGAGATTGGGCGCTTCGTACTTCAGAAGATCGCCCAGGTTCAGTCCTTCGGTGATGGCGGGCATGTCACTTCTCCTTGCCGGCGCGGGCGCGGGCCGCCTGCACCAGGGGGTTGTCGTGGAGGGATGGGGGATTCGGCTTGGCCGCATCCGGCGCGATGTGGCTGTGGATCTCCTGCCCGCTGGCGCGGACAGCCAGCAGCTGGCTGCGCACCTGGGCGGGTGGCGTGCGTGCGGCGAGGTAAGCGGCGATGCGCTCGGGGCAGCCCGCCAGCGCGCACAGTTCGGCGATCTCCTGTGCGTCCTCGATGCTCATCGGCGGATGCGCGCCAACAGCGCGATCAGGATCAGCACCAAGCCCAGGGTCAGCAGGGGTTCCGGGTTCATTCATGACATGCTCCAGTCGTGGTGAGTGAAGGTGTCCCGGCGGCGCGAAGGCACGCGTCGCCGGCGGTGAAAGTGCCGCGGTCAAATCGGCCAGCAGGTCGTCGAAGGTGCCGATGGCATCGGCCAGCCCTGCCGCGACGGCGTCCTGTCCGAAGAACACGCCGGCTTCGGTGGCGCGCACCGCATCCGTGCTCAAGCCGCGATGGCGGGCCACGGTGTCGACAAACAGGCCGTAGATCCGATCCACCTCGCGCTTGAGCAAGGCGTGGGCTTCGTCCGAGATCGGCTCGTGCGGGTTGAGGTCGTTCTTGCGTGCGCCGGCGAACACGGTCGTGTACCGGATGCCATCCTGGGCATCGCGCACCGACTGATCCGCGTGCATGGCGATGACGCCAATCGAGCCAACGCCTGCGGTCCGGGTAACCACGAGGCGGCTGGCAGCCGAGCCGATGGCGTAGGCCGCCGAGTAGGCCATGTCGTTGGCCAGCGCCCAGACTGGCTTGATCTGTGCGGCCGCACGCACGCGGTCGGCCAGGTCGAACACGCCACCGGACTCGCCGCCGGGTGAGTCGATGTCCAGCACGATGGCCGCGACCGCTGGGTCGGCGATCGCCGCATCCAGCTGCGCGGCGATGTCCTGGTAGCTGGTCAGCCCCGAAGCGGCTTCCAGCCCGCCAGTGCGCCGCACCAACGTGCCGTGGATCGGCAAGACGGCGATGCCCGCCTTGGCGGCAGGCGGGCTGCGCAGAGCGGGTGGCGGTAGCGGCGCTCCTCTATCCGCCAAACCGATGCGCGGCCCCAGCACGGCCAGGATGACCTCAAGTTTCGGGCGATGGATCAGCAGCGGCGCGCCAAACAGACGCGCCGCAAGATGCGGCAACGGGATCATGCGGGTTCCTTCAGGCGGCCGGCGCAGGGCTATCGGCGGCCTGTGCGTTGGACTCGGCGCTGCCGCCGCCCTTGGTCGTGCGGCGCGGATCGGAGTCGAAGATCAGGCCGAGGTCATCGGCGCGCTGGTTGTCCGCAGCGATCTCGCGGTCGACATCCTCGGCGTCGTAGCCAAAGGCCGAGATCGCTTCCGAGCGGCTCATGAGGCCCGCGCGGATCGCCAGCAGCATCGCCTTGAACTCTTTTTCGGGGTCGACCCACTGCCAGCCCTGGGGAATCCATTTGCAGGCCAGATACTCCCGCCGGCGGCGGGCATAGCCGGGCGCCGTGAGGCCGCCGGCCAGCACGGCCTGATCGAGCCAGGCGTTCCACACCGGGCGGCACAACTGGTGCACCAGCACGCCGTGCTGAATAGCCTCGGTGCGGCGGCGGAATTCCAGCATCCCGGCACGGATGGAGGAGTAGTTCACGCCGGAGAGGTCTCCGGTCAATTGCTCGTAGGTCACGCCGATGGCCGCGGCGACCGCGCGAAACTGCGCGCGCAGGAACTCGCCGTAGCTGCCGCCCACGTCGGCCGGATCGGAGAACTTCACGTCCTCGCCCGGCTCCAGAATCTGCAAGGTTCCAGGCTCCATCCCCGCCAGCGCGATGCCGGCATCGTTGGCCACGCCTTCGCCCATCAGGTTGTCCTCGGGGGCAAGCCGTGTGATGAAGCCGGCGAACATCGCCGCGGTTTTCTTGCGCACGAGCTCGGCGTCGTCGTACTGGTCCAGCTCGTTGAGCTTGACCAGCGCGCGCGCGAGCCAGGGCTCGCCGCGGATCTGGCCAGGGCGCAGCACCCGGTAGAGGTGCATGATCTCGGATGCCGGAACTCGCACCGTCTCCTGCCCGCCCTGGCCCGACATGGGCGCAAGCCGCCCATCTTCGGGGTGGGAGCGATACAGGTGGTAGGCCACGCGCCGCCCCAGGCTGTCGAACTCGATGCCGGCGCGCACGACGTTGCCCGAGGGCAGTTCCGTGTTGAGATGCAGCGGCAGATGCTCGGCTTCGAGAAGCTGCAATTGCAGCGGCACGATCAGGCCGTCCTCCGGACGCCGCCAGCGCAGGCGAATCAGGCACTCGCCCCCCTCGAGCATGGCCCGGCAGGCGAGCGCCTGCAGGCCGTAGAAGTCGGTCTGCCCGGTGGTGTCGGCCACCTCCGTCCAGTCGCGCCACAGCGCCTGCACGTCGGCGCGGAAGGCTTCATCCTCGGCCATCGACTGCGGTTTGATGCCAGTGCCCACCGCGTTGGCGACGAACGCCTCGATACCGGCATTGGCCCAGGCGTTGCGCCGCACCAGGTCGCGGCTCTTGGTGCGCAGTTCGGCGCTCGTGGCCAGCATCGCCGCCACCGCGCCGGGGTTACCGGGCATCCACGCCAAGGAGCGACGGCCACGGCCGGCAGCCTCGTGCACCGGCGCCCCACCAAACAGACTGCGGATCTTCGCGTACCAGGCCATCAGAACCCCTTGCTCGTGGTGATGCGGATCTGCCGCGGCGCGCCGGGCCACAGCCCCGTGGCAGCCGCCTGCTCGAACAGGTCGCGCTTGACCGCCGCGATCGCAGCCTGCAGTTCCTCGACACTGCGGTACTCGACGGTCTTGTCGCCGAAGCTCACGCGTTTTTCGCCTTTGGCCAGCGCCGCTTCCAAGGCTTCGAGGTGGGCTTGGGTATAGGACATCAGCGGTAGACCACGAGGTTGATTTCGGGGGAGTCGGCGAAGGACGCCGCGGTGGTCGCGCAGCCCACATCGACGTGCGTCGGCGTCTTCTCATCCAAGGTCGAGCGCACGATCAGCAGCCGCTGCGTGCCCGTGTTGGTGTTGCTGCGGGCCACACCCACCCAGCAGTAGTTCGCATCCGGCATCGGTGTGGCGAAGCTCACGCGGTAGCGGCCGGCTGCGATGCGGGTCACCGCGGCGACGTTGTGCGCGGCCCGCACGACGATCTGGCCGCCGACATGGCCAAAGCACACCCAGGCCCGCGCCAGCCCCGGATGGCCGGCATCGATCTTGGCCTGGACCTCGATCCCGATGCGGCTGGCCAAGGCGGCGATGCGCGCGGCCAGGCTCATCAGAGCAGCGCCCCTTCGAACACGGCGACGAAGTCGGTGTCGGTGTCGCCCACATCGCTGACGGCCACCGCGCCGATGTTGCTGCGCGCCTGCGCGGCTTCGGCGGCGGTGAGCGTCTGCGCCGCATCGAAGCGCACCCGGTTGTTGACGGCCGCCAGCAAGGCATCCAGACCGCTGGTGCCGTTTTGCAGCAGCTGCTGGATCTCCAGCAGGGTGTCATAGGCGGCATCGGCCCCGCCCAGGATCTCGGCTTTGAGCGCATCGAGCAGCGTGACGATCTTGCTCGACGAATAGGTGCTGGTGGTGGCGACCTGGCTGTCGTCGATCGCGCCCGATGCCAGCACCGCGGCCTTGAGCTCGTTGATGGCCGCCACCAGGCTGGATTTGTCGGTGGTGGTGAGGTTGGCGAGATTCCCGGCCTTGGCGCGGACGTCGTTGAACTCCTGCGCGACGCGGATGACCAGGCTTTCGATGCGAGTGGCCAGACTCATGGGTTCTCCTTGCGGCGTCAGATCGGCCAGCGGGGATCAGCGCAGCCATGGGCTGCGGATCACGCGCCGGCCGGTGTTTCGGGTTGCAGAAACTTTGATGCCACCCCGATGGGTAGCCTCGTTGATGGATTCGGTGGTTGTTTCAAGGGCTGGCAGACTGTCCAGCCCCAGTTGCCGCTCCAACTCGCGCCAGTGGCGCTCCTCGAAGCGGTCCAGCCCGGCGGCGCTGGCCGCCGCGCGGGCGTACACGTAGCAGTCCAAGGCTTCGTTGCGCTCGCGCATCTTCTGCCACTCGCGCACCGGGTAGCCGTTGCGGTCGCGGCGGGTGATCAGTTGCTCGGCGCAGAGTTGCTGGATGAACTCGGCGTCGATCTTGGGCAGGTGGACGTATCCGGCCGGGTACGTGACCGTCACGCCGTCCTCATCGATGTCCGCGCTCTTGCGCAGGTTGTTGTAGAGCTCCAGCTTGGCCAGCCCCACCGCCACCGAATACACCTTGATGCCCCGGCGCAGCTTCTTGCCGGCGAGCGAGACGTCCACCGCGGTGGGCGTGCCGATCAAGGCTGCTCCGCGCGACACGCCTTTGACCGCCATCACGCGTGCGTCGCGGCAGGCGCGCACGAAGGCGTAGGCCTCCTGGGTCGCAAAGCCGGTATCCAGCGCGAAGCGGGCCAGCGGCATCGCCGCGCCCGAGGCGTGCGTCCAGGTCTCGGCGACCAGCTCGGCCAGGCGCTGCCACACCGCATCGCGGGCCGTATCGCCCATCAGCACGCGGTGCTCGACGAGCCAGCATTCCTTGCCGCGCCCGAAGGCCCAGATCGAGGCCTCGATGCGATCCTTCTGCACGTCGGCGCCGCCGACCAGCAGCAGGCCGCCTGCGGGCACCGTGCCGATGCGGTAATCCTCGCGCCGTTCCAGCAGGCGCTGCCAGTCGGGGGCTTCGCCTTCCTCGACCCAGGTCTCACCCAACTCGGTGTTCTTGAAGGTCTTGATCGCCGCAGCCGACCCGGTTTCCTTGCTGACCGCCGCCTCCCAGGCCGCGGCGATGTCGCGCCAGGCGCGCCAGCCCAGCGGGCTGTACAGGGACGACAGGTGAAAGCCCGCCGTCTTGCCCTGCGCCGTCGCGCGCCACTGGCCGTGCTCGAGCATCCAGGTCTTGTGGTGCTCGGCAATGGGCGCCTCGCAGGATTCGCAGACGTAGGCCGCCGTCTCCGGACGGCCCTTCTCCCAGCGCAGCCGATCGAAACGCAGCCATTGCCGGTGGCCGCAGTGCGGACAGGGCACGAAGTAGCGGCGCTGGTCGCTGGCCTCGTACTCGCGTTCGATGGCCGAGGACCCCGCGATGGTGGGCGTCGAGACGATGAAGATCTTGCGTCGGGCAAAGGTGCGGGTGCGCGCCTCGGCGAGCGAGATCGCATCGCCTTCACCCTCGACATCGAGCGGATAGCCGTCCACCTCGTCGAGGAACAGATACCGCACCGGCATCGAGCGCAGGCCCACCGCGCTGTTGGCCCCGGTCATCACCAGCACGCCGCCGCGAAACTCCTTGGCCAGGATCGTGTTGCCCGAATCCCGGCTGCGTGCCGGTGCGATGAGTTCGGAGAGCACCGGCGACTCCTCGATCAGCGGGTCGATGCGCTGCTTGGAGGCGCGCTTGGCCATCTCCACCGTGGGCCATACCGCCATCATCGGCCCGGGTGCGTGGTGGATCACGTAGCCGATCCAGTTCGAACCCATCTCCGTGGCGCCGAGTTGGGCGGCCTTCATGAACACCACCCGCTCGATGGGCGAAGTGGGCGACAGGCAATCCATGATCTCGCGCAAGTAAGGCGTGCGGCTCGTGCGCCAGCGCCCCGGCTCGCTCGAGGCCTTGCTGGACAGCACCCGGTGGCGGTCGGCCCACTCGGAGACCGTCAGCAGCGGATCGGGCGTGAGCCCTTCGCGCCAGGCGCGCTCGATCGCGTCGGCGCCGTCGTACTCGATCATCGTCAGTCCACGCGTGGCCGCAGTTCGCCCAATTCCTGTAAGTGCTCGCGCACGGCCGCATCCAGCGCCACGTGCAGCGCGTGGGGCTCGACGCCAAGCCGTGCGGCCATCTGCGCCGAGATGCGCGCCGGCCAGTTCAGCCACGCATCGCGCTCGGTGCGCGCGAGCTTGAACACATGCGCCACCGCCTGCGCGCGGTCGACGAGCTCGCCCTTGCGCTGCGCCAGCTCCACCTTGTGGAGCTGGGCCTTGAGCACCTCGTTGACCGTGCGCGCCTGCAGCAACGACGTGCCGCCAGTCGGCAACGGCGGGGGGACGGGGTCGGGGATCTCGCGCTCGGGACGGGCCTGCGGCTTCTTGGTATCGAACTTCTGCGGCTCAGGCGTTCGCCGAGGCTGCACGGTGTTGCGCGCCCACTGCGCGTCGGCCGTCTCGGGGTCGATCGTGCCGTCGGCAAGCGTCGTGATGCGCCCGGTGTCGATGGCCTTTTTCACGGCCACGTGCGACACGCCCCGGTGGCGCGCGTAGGCGCGAATGGAAAGACCCATCGTCACCTTCTTCAATCATTTGTTCGTCATTCCTGCACATCGAGCTTGGCTTTCCTCGGGAACAGCGCGTTCATCACGGCACGCCAACCACCATCGAAAGGATCCCCGATGAACGCCAACACTCTCGATACCCTGGCCACGAAGCTGGCCGAAGCGGCGCTGACCATCCTGGTGCGCAGCTGCCGCACCGAGGTGGCGGCCGCCAGCCGCGACGACCTGGAGGCCGCCTGCGCGGCGATGCGCGCCAAGGCCAGGCCGGTCATCGACCAGTTGCTCGACGACGCCCGCGCCGCCCCCTGGATCGGCGAGATGGCGTTCCATGCCGCGGCCTTGGAACTCGCGCAAGCCGGCATCGCGGTGCTGCGCAAGGCCTGACTCATCGCGTGAAGCCAAGCAGAAAGCGCTTGGCTTCACTGCCGAACAGCGCGTTCATCACGTCACGCCAACCACACCGAGAGGAACCCGCCATGCACCCCATCGACACCCTCCTGACCCAGATCGCCCAGCAGCATCTCGGCATCGAGACCTTGCAAACCCGCCACTCGGACAGCCTGGATTTCCACGACCTGGCGGTGTGGAACATCCGCGCCGCGCTGGAGGCGGCCTTCAGCGCGGGACTCGAACAAGGTCGCCGTGCCAAGTCGCCGGATGAGGCCAACCGCTGATTGCGAAAGGCCCATGCCAAGCAGAAACGCTTGGCTTGGGCCCCGAACAGCGCATTCATCCCGTCACCCGATCCACCCCTGCGAAGGAGCAAGCCCATGACCACCACCAACCTGACCCCGGCCCAGCACGCCATCCTGGCCTACGCCATCGAGCACACTGGCGGCAAGATCGACTGGTTCCCCGAGCACATCAAGGGCGGAGCGCGCCAGAAGGTGCTGGAAGGCCTTGCCAACCGTGCCCTGATCGCCCCCGCGGGGATCGACTGGTTCGTCGCCGCCGAGGGCTACGCCGTCCTGGGGCTGCCACGCCCGGGCGCGAAGACACCGCGCGTGGGCTCGTTCGAAGCCCAGCTCGATCGGATCATCGCCAACGCGGAGCAGGCAACCGCTGCGAGCGATCCCGAGTTGGAGGCGGCCGTGACCGCTGCCGAAGCCACGTGGACGCAGGCGAAGGACGATGCGCCGCGCCGCACCCGCGCCGACAGCAAGCAGGCGCAGGTGATCGCGATGCTGCGACGTCCTGGGGGCGCCACGATTCGTCAGATCATGGACGTCACCGGCTGGCAGGCGCACACCGTGCGCGGCGCCCTGGCCGGAGCGCTCAAGAAGAAACTGGGCCTGAGCATCGCGTCGGACAAGCCCCAGGGCGGCGAGCGCGTCTACAGGATCATCGAGCAGGACGCCGCCTGATCGAACGCCACGCCATCCGCCTCGCGGGTGGCTTGCTGGCCGGTGAAGTCCTCCCACCGGCGCACGATCACGTCCACGTACTTCGGATCGAGCTCGATCAGCCTGGCGATGCGGCCGGACTTTTCCGCGGCGATCAGCGTCGTGCCCGAGCCACCGAAGGGGTCCAGTACGACATCACCAGGGCGGCTCGAGTTTCGGATCGCCCGCTCGACGAGTTCCACCGGCTTCATCGTTGGGTGCAAGTCGTTCTTCTGCGGCTTCTTGATCTGCCACACATCGCCCTGGTCGCGGTCGCCGCACCAGTGGCGACTCGCCCCTTCCGGCCAGCCGTAGAGGATCGGCTCGTACTGGCGCTGGTAGTCGGAGCGGCCCAGCGTGAAGGTGTGCTTGGCCCAGATGATGAAGGTGGACCAGTGGCCGCCGGCGGCGCGAAAGGCCGATTGCAGCACGTCCAGCTCGCTGGAGGACATGGCCACATAGATCGCGCCGCGGCAGTGAGCGATGGTGGGCCTCAAGGCCGCCAGCAGGAAGTCGTGGAAGCCGTCACCCAGGTTGTCGTTGAGGATGGCGCGGTCCTTGCCGCGCAGCTTGTCTTTCGCTGAGTTCGCGTAGTTGACGTTGTATGGCGGATCGGTGAACACCATGTCCGCCACCGCGCCTTGCATCAGCCGCTCAAAGCTCTCGGCCAGGGTCGCGTCGCCGCACAGCAGCCGGTGCGGGCCCATGATCCAGACATCGCCGGGGCGTGAGATGGGCGTCTCGCCGACCTCGGGCACCGCGTCCTCATCGGTCTGGCCCTCAAAGTCTGGCTCGTCGCCCGCGATCAGTTCGGCCAGCGCGTCGGCGTCGAAGCCGGTCAGGTCCAGATCGAAGCCCTCGGCCTGCAGGTCTTGCAGCTCGATGCGCAGCAGTTGCTCGTCCCAGCCGGCGTTCTCCGCGATGCGGTTGTCGGCGATCACGAGCGCCCGGCGCTGGGTCGGCGTCAGATGATCGAGCACGACCACCGGCACCCGCTCCAGCCCGAGCTTGCGGGCGGCCGCGAGCCGCCCGTGTCCGGCGACGATCACCCCGTCGCTGCCTACCAGGATCGGATTGGTGAAGCCGAACTCGGCGATGGAAGCGGCGATCTTGGCGATCTGCGCATCGCTATGCGTGCGCGGGTTGCGCGCGTAGGGGATCAGCGCCTCGACCTGGCGGTACTCGACGTGCAGCGTGTTCAAGGGAGAAGTCCAAAAGCAAAACCCGCCGGGCCTTGCCGCCGGGCGGGTCATGTGAGTTCGGGTTCGGGTGGAGCGGTCACCGTTCTGCGGGGTGGTAACCGGGGCCGGTAACCTGGCCGGGTGGTAACCTGCTTTGCGCCCTGACGCTAAAAAAGCGTCGCGCTCGCGCCCCCCGCATCGCGCTTGGGCCAGGAAGGACCCGTGGATGTCCGGGCGGCTTCCTCGACCGTCACTGCTGTCCAGAAGATAGCTGAAATACTACCCCTGATCGGCCTGCGTTGTTGCAGGGGCAAAAGTCGCTGCTGGTTGCCAATGGCAGCGCATGACAGCCTATCCACGCCCATTCGCGTTCAAACACGATCCCTTGACGATGTGGCGGTTGAGATGGTCGGCTACTGTCTGCAAGGCCTTCTGCCACCGCCGCCATGCAGTCGTCCTGTCGCAGGCAAAGCGGATTGTGATGTCGCGCCAGCCGTAGCGCTTGGCCCGCATCCAAACCAGGTGGCGCTGCTCGACTTCCAGCCACTGCACCCAGCGCATCGTCTCCAGCATCCGGTCGATGGCCTCGGGGCTCGGTGGGTACGCGCGGTAGACCTTCTCGTCGGCTGCGAATGCCTCCCACTCTTGGCGGACGAAGGCCGGCCAAGTGTTGAAATAGCCTTGTACCCGCACCGGGGGCAGGCGTCGCCCAGTGCTGGCGGCCTCTTCGAAGCGGGCTGCCACGTCCTCAATCGTCCAGTGGTTGCGGGCCACATCACACCTCCTGACCAACGTCGTGGTGATGGACAGCCCAGGACAGCAGGGCCAGCGCGTCGGCTTCGTTGTCGTTGGCCGGGGCATGACCGCGAGCACGGGCGGACGCCACCATCTCGTCCTTGTTCGCGTTGCCCTTGCCGGTGGCGTGCTTCTTGATCGTGCCCACCGGGACGCCTTGGTACGGGATCTGGTGGTGCTCGCACCATGCGGTGAGGTGAGCCATGAACCCGCCGTAGGTGTGTGCCGCATCAACCCCGGCATGACGACGGACCTCCTCGAAGTACACGGCGTCGATACCGTCACAGGATTGCTTGATCTCGGTGAGCCAGCGTTTGAAGCGCAGAAAGCGCATGCCGCCGCCCTCGAAACGTTGTGGCCGGAAACTTTCCGATCCGCTGGTGATGTGGCCGTCGCTGCCGCGCAGCGCCCAGCCGGTGGTGGTGCCCAGATCGAGGGCAAGGATGGTCGTGGTCATAAGGTCAGTCCCGGTTTCTTGCCGATCTGACGCAACTGGCGCAGTCGCACATAACTTCTCTACACGTGCGTGCGCGCGCGTGTAGAGCGATTTAGTGCAAATGTGTCGGTTGTGTCAGGCGGCATGGTTTTCAGAGGAGTCATTCGTCCGCATAGGGCGTATAGGCAGGCATCGGCGGATGCTTGAGGCCAATGCCCCGGAATCCGCGCACGCCCATGCCGTTGCGCCACTTCTCGATTCCGCGGGTGATCAGCAGATCGGAGAAACGTCGCTGCGAGCCAATGAACTCGCCCGATGCCTCGGCCCACTGCTTCCAATCCGTGAACAGCTCTGCGGTCAGTGACTTGGCGTTGACCTCCCGCACACAGCGCTCGTCGATCCAGCGGCCCAGCGCGTCCTCGGACTCGAAATACTCCTCGGTCGCGGCTTGCACGCTGGCGGGCGGCTTCAATCCCTCGCGCTGCCAGGCAAGGCATCCGGCCACGGCCCATGCGAGGATGCCGTCCCGTTCGGCCAGCAGCTTTTCCGTCAAGCGCGGATCGCGCCGATCCGGCGGGATCGTCACCGTGAACGGAATCATGTGCAGCCGCCTGCGCATTGCCTCATCGATGTTGCGAATGGCGGGCTTGTGGTTGCCCACGATCACGGGCTTGAATTGCGGCGTGTATTCGAAGAAGTCCTTGTGCATGAAGCGCGCGGAGATCTTGTCGCCGCCGGTGATGGCCTTGACCTTGGATTCGTTCAGGCGTCGGCCTTGCTCGGTCTCGATGGCGGTCACGAAGCGCGCGCCACGTAGGCCTGCCAGATCGGTCGGATGGCGGTCTCCACGGGTTTCGACGAAAGTCTCCATCGATGCCGTGGCGGCGTAATTGCCGAGGATGGTGCTGATGACGTTGGCGAACACACTCTTGCCATTGGCTCCCGTGCCGTACAGGAAGAACAGCGCGTGGGCGCTGGTCACGCCGGTCAGGCAATAGCCGACCATGCGCTGCAAATACGACTGCAGATCAACATCGCCGCCCGTGATGTCGGACAGGAATGCCATCCACTGCGAACATTCGCCGTCCGGGGTGGCCGTGGTGATCTTGGTCATCCGGTCAGAGCGCTCATTTGGCCGCTTGCGTCCGGTCTTGAGATCGACCACGCCACCGGGCGTATTGAGCAGCCACGGATCGGCATCCCACTCGTCGGTGGTGGCCGCATGCCTGCGGTCGGCACGCGCCAGTCGCTCGACGCCGCCAACCGTACTGGCGCTGGCCAACTTGGCCGCGACCTTGGGGTTTTCAGCGCGCACGGCGGTCTGGCGGCAGACACTGCGGATCAGATCGGTGGCGGCCAGCGTGTCCTCGGTGCGCCAACGTTGGCCATCCCACACCAGCCAACGACCCCACGCCGCGACATAGCGCCAATCCCGGTGGTAGCGGCGGGTGAAGGCCAGCGCCAGCGCATCCTCCGTACCCCATACGGACTCATCGCTGCCGACCACCGGTTCGTCGACATCGGCCACGTCGTGCATCTGCAGACGCGGGCCGTGGGTGAGGAAGGTGGCGACGTCGAAGCTTTCGGCGATGGCGTCCGCCGCGTCCCAGCCCTCGGCGGCATCCTCGGGCGGGTAGAGGATGTGGCAGGACTTGGCACCGGCGGCCAGGATGGCCTGGGCCGCCTGCACGGCGTACTCCCAGCCCGGCTTGTCGCGGTCGGGCCAGATCAGCACAGCCTTGTCTTTGAGCGGCGACCAGTCGGTCTTGTCGACCGGGGCATTCGCCCCGTGCATCGCGGTGGTGGCCACGATGCCGACGTCGATCAGCGCCTGCGCGCATTTCTCGCCTTCGACCAGCACCACCTGTGCGGCGCTGATCATCCCCGGCTGGTTGTACAGCGGGCGCGGCTCGGGCGGCGTCATCTTGCGCCGCTTGGCGTCCCAGGGCCGGAACTCCTTCTTGCGTCCCGGTGGGTCGTAGCGGTAGACGACGGCGATGAGACGGCCCGCCTCATCGAGGTAATCCCACTTGGCGGTGGCTGGGCCGAGTTCGTCCACCGGCGCATCCTTCTTGCGGGATCGGCGTACTGGCATCTCGCGGGCGCGACCGAGCAGATCAGCAGCCGCACCCAGAACAAGACTGAACTCGGTATGGATATTGAGGCCAGAATGCCCGGCGATTAGCGAAAAGATGTCGCCGCCATCGCCCGTCGCGCGATCCGTCCACAGTCCGGCCTTCTCGCCATCGAGCACCACCTCGAGGCTATCGCCAGGACTGCCCAGCACATCACCGATCAGGAATTTGCCACGGCGCTTCTTACCCGCCGGGAACAAGGTGGTCAGAACGGATTCAAGACGCGCGAGCAGTTCGGCACGCAGTTCTTCGCGTTTGCTGTCATCAAGGATGCGCGTGGGCTCGACTGGTTTTGGGGTGTCATTGAAGTCAAGCATCGGCAGCACCTCCGATCACATCGGCGACACCGGCCAGCTCCTGCGGGATGCGAGATTCGTGACGCAACTTGCGCAGTGCCTTCCCCTCGATCTGGCGGACGCGCTCGCGCGTGACCTTCATCTTCTCGGCGATCTCGTCGAGCGACGCTCCGGCAAAGAAGCGCTCGCGGATCACGTCCGCCTCACGCGGCGTTAGCGAATCGATGGCATCCTGAATGATGCGGCCTGCCTGCGCGTGGCTGGCCAGCCGCAGCGGGTCGGCAGACGCCGTTCCACAGGTCAGGGCTTGCACGCTGTCTGCATCCAGATCGATGCTGGAATGGTTCTTTTCCAGCGGCTGGAGCTGTGCATCCGACCACAGATCGGAGGGAGATGCATTCAGGAAGTCGCACAAAGCCCATGCGCACTCCCGCAACAGCCCATCCGGTGTCAGCGGAGAGCGCGTGAGATTGAGGTAGGGCAGCAGTGCGCCGTAGTAGCTGATGCCAACGGCAGCGGCGAACCGCGCGCCTGGTCGGTAGCCTGCCTGCTCGATGGCGCGCAATAGACGGGCATTGCGTACGGAGATGCGCACACGGTAGTCAGTCATGGGCTCCTCCTTCTGCCGCTGCCCACGCGGTGAGCTCTGACATTCGGAACCGAACCATCTGGCCGATCCGATAGTGCGGAATGCGCTTGGAGGCGCGGCACCGTGGCTTGGTGAAGTAGTACGTGGGCAGATTGAGCAAACGGGCGGCTTGCCGTGTCCCTACCATCGGTTCCGCCTCTGGTGCGTGTGATTCGATATGGTTCATTGCGTCCTCCAGCACCGGTCCTGCCAGGGGCACATCCGGCATTCGAAGTGGGTCGGATCGACAAAGGCGCGCGGCAGCAATTCGCCTGTTTCAGTCGCGGTGATGACTTTCACCGCCCGGTCGGACATGCGCTGCGCAAGCCCAGCGTCGAACGGCACCCGCTCGGCGTAGATCTCCATCGTGTCGGCATTGAGCGCCGTGAAGATCGCCGGATGCTCGTGCAGTTCGAGATAGGCTTGGTAAATCGCCACTTGCGCGGCATAGATGGGCTTGGCGATGGCCAAGCCCTTTTTCTCCAGCTCGCGCCAGGACTTGTTGCTTAAGGCTTTGCACTCCCAGAGCGCTGGATAGGCAAAGCCCTCGGGGCCAGCGACGATGACGCCGTCGATGTGGCCCTGCAGTCGGCCATCGGCCACCGAGAAGCCGAACTGCTCGCCGTCCGCCTTGCGCGTGCGCAGGTCGAAGCCTGCGCCCCGCAGCCACGCGACCATGCAGTCCTCCATGACGTGGCCACGTTCGAAGATGCGCAGCATCCGGCCATCGGACTCGCGGCCCTGGTCGACGGGTGCTTGCGCGTACTCGAACTGCAGCGCGCGCTCACAGGCCACCCCGAGGCGCGAGGCCCCGAGGTACTGGCGCTCAGACTGGCGGGCGCGGGCCAACTGCAACCCGGCGTCGACCAGGGCGGTGACCTGGCCCGCGATACTCGATGAGGAATTGAAGTCGATCATGGCTTCTTCCCCTTCGGTTCATCCCAAGGCAGGTCGTCCTCCAGATCCGCGAAGGGATTGGCGGCATCAGGTGACAACGGATCAGGCGTGGGCGGCAAGCCCCGCACGGGCGGAAACTTGGTTTCCTCGTGGTGCGCGACCATTGCGTCCGACCAGCAAGTGACGATGGCGTCGATTACCCGCAGAGCTTCGGCTTCGGAGTAGTCGCCCAGCGGCTTGGTGAAGCCGATCTCGCTCGCTGCCTCGCCGAAGGCCTTGAGGCAATGACGCATTGCGGCCAGTTCGACATCAGACGGATCAATCATGGCGACCTCCGTCTTGTCGATGCGACCTTCCTTGGCCCGCTGCCAGTTGCCGTACAGCGCGTGAAATGCGTCCTGGCAGCGACGCGAGCAGAACACCCAGTCGATGGGATAGCGCCGGGGATCGCCCACACTGTGGCGGTTGTCGGTGTGGCCGTAGCCCCGGGCCTGTCGTTTGCAGACCCAGCATTTCATGCCCCCTCCTCGAGTTCATCGAGCAGCAGGCCCAACTGCAGGGCAGCGCCAGCAAAGGCGGCCTCGCAGCGGCGCTTGAAGTCGGGATAGCTCATCGAGCTGCGCGCAATCGCCGTGACCGCGTGAATCTGCGATTCCAAATGCGCGAGTCCCTGATCGGACAGCCACTGGTGATGCTTCTGCGAGATGCCCTTGCGATTGCGGATCTCATCCAGCAGCTCCTCTGGCAGCACCGGCCCGTAGACCCAGCGCAGCGTGATCTGGCCAACGACGTGCGGTGGGTTCTGGTCGTGGCCCTGGTACTTCCAGCCGAACAACCGATAGATGGCGCGGTAGTAGTCCGGGTGGAAGCGGCGCTCCCACGATGCGCAGGACTGGCGCAGCAACTTGGAGATCAGCTCCTGCAGCGCGTCCGGCGCACGGTGGTGCTGGTAGCCCGTGGCCTCGTCGATGAGAGCGACTTCGCCGGTGGTGGCCAGCGCCGAGAGAATCTTTCGGCAGTTGGGGATGATGTGCTGCCGCTTGGCATGCAAACGCCCCTGCAGCGCCGCGTCGATGATGCCCAGCGCCACATCGCTCAGGATGCCCGCCGGGAAGAACGTGCCGATCTGGCCGGACGGCAGGCGCACCTTTGCGTACCCTTTTTTTTCGAATACTGACAATGAGTTAGCGGAAAATTCGCGGATCAAAGCGCCGATTTGCGTACCCGGACTTTTGTCCCGCAGACCCAAGGCACGCGCCAGTTGGCGCTGGACATAGCCGCGCTCGCCGGTGGTGAGCACGACCGCCTCGCAGTCGAGATCTCCGAAATGCACGACGCCGTAGTGGCTGGCAGTGAGCATGGATGCGTTCATGACGGCCTCCCTCACTGTGCCCAGGACGGTTTGCCCGTCACGGGTGCGCGTTGCGTAGCCGAGGTCTGATACGCGGGTGCTGCCTGCGCCGGAGCGCCCGAGGTGCCGCCGCCGGTCTTGGCCTTGGGCGGCACGCCCATGAGCTTGGCGTACTCGGGGTGGTCGGGTTCGACCGCGAGCTTGACCACGTTGCGGTCCTGGCCCTTGGCGTCCTTCTCGATGTCCATGCGGGCCAGAAACTCGATGCCGTCCAGTTCATGGAAGCCCTGGATGCGCCGCGCGGCGGCGGCCTGCGGACTCATGTCCTGCGGGTGGACGTTGCGCGCGCTGTTGAGCACGGCGCGGATGAAGCTGCGGCCCATCTGGCCCCAGGTCGGGCCCTTCTTGGAGTGCAGGCCGATGTTCGACCACATCTTGCGCTTGGCGTAGTCGCCTGCCGTGACCACGAACTCGGCGGCGAGGTAGATCGAGCCGGTCTCGAAGGATTCGGTGGCGTAGCCGCCCGTCCATCCCTGCGACGGGTCGTCATAACCGCCTGGCTTGAGAGTCATGCGCACCGGCACCAGCGTGCCCTTGGGAATGAGGTCGAAGCCCTGTTGCTGTTCCGCATCGTTGAAGTCGTTCCAGTTGGTGGTCATGGCGATTACTCCTGAGATTCGATAGGGGTGGCGGCGCGTGCAGGCGTGGCGGTTGCGCCCGCGCACTTGGCGATCAGCGCGCCGAGATGCGGCGGCTCCAGCAGGTCGAGGCGACCACTGCGGTCTTTGGCCGGAAAGCCGTAGGGGTTGACGGTGTGGGTGACGAACGCGCGGTAGGCGCTACCGTCCTCGGCCTTGATCTCGGCCAGCGTCACGACCTCATCGACGATGCCGGGCAGTTCGAGGGCGGTCTTGCTGCCCTCGATCTGGGGCACGAACACCTTGCGGTTGTAGTCATCGAGGCGTTCGTCGAGGATGGCCACGAACACCACGTTCTTGCCGCGTGCGTGCTGAAGGTGGGTCAGCGCGGCGATCATTTCCTGACCAAGCAGGCCATAGGCTGCGCGCAGGTCTGTCTTGCCGGTGCGGTCGCTGACGGAGCCCGGCTGCGTCTTGCACCACGCGAAGCACTGACGCGAGAGCTGCGTGATCGAGTCGAGGAAGAAGGTCTGGTAGCGGTCGAGTTGCGCCGGGTCGCCAAACTTCTCGACGACGTGGTCGTAGTGCGCCTGCGAGAACGCGGCCTCCGGCGGCAGCGACTTGTCGGGACCCGCGAGGAACACGAAGAAGTCGCGGCTCTCCGGCCACGATGCCGGGCGGATGGTGTCGCCCGGCCAGTCAGCCACGGCAAGATCGCCCGCCTCGATGTCGAGGAACAGCGTGGTGGTCGGGTCGAGGTCCTTGAGCCGGGTGGTCTTGCCAATGCCGGACTTGCCCAGCATCAGCAGCTTCACGCCCTTGCGCTCGGCCATCCGCTCGATAGCGGACACGATGGGGAGCTTTTTCATGCGGCCTCCCCATCGAGCGTCAGGGTGATGACCGGCTTGCCTTCCTCGACCGTGCGGGCAGCCGCGAACTGCTGCTGCAAGGCCTGCGGCCAGTTGCTGTAGCGGGTCTCGGACACCGAAAGCTTGATGTCGATGTAGTCCTCGACCTTGTCGCCCGCAGCGACGATGCGCTCGGCCATCTCCTTGAGGATGATCTGGTTCCAGGTCACCCTTTTGGGGAGTTCGTACTTGATGTGCAGCGCCCCGTCGCGAATGTGGGCGGTGCCGAAATCGCGGCCAGATGCGCGCAGGGCCGCTCGAGCCTGCTCGCCGTACCGCTGGAGCTTGGCGGCATCCAGCTTGGCGCGCAGGTTCTTGAGGTAAGCGACGGCCTCATCGACATTTCGTTCGGCTGCGACGAAGTCGCTGATCGGTAGCGCTGCCAACTGGGGCGTGCTCATGGCCGCGAGGTCGGCTGGGTAGAGGGTCAGTTCTTTCATGACTGACCTCCCTTCACCGGCACACGTTCGGACGTCGAGGCGTAGACGTGGCGTTTCTCGTAATCGAGCACCCCGTTCTCGCCATCGAGGGGGTAGGCCACCTTCTTCGAGAACTTGACGAAAAAGGGGCCCTTTCCCATCCCGCGCCACCTGGTGAGGGTCTTGGGGGACATGCCCCAACGATTGGCGAGCTCGACCTCGCTCAGGAATCGGCGCTGGGACAGCGCCGTGCTTTCAGGGGTGGGCGTCGAACTGAAGCCGACGCCGGAATTGAGGGCCGGTGTTCCACCGGAGCCCCCAGCCAATGCCATGGAATAGGCCATTGCCGTGCTCCTTCCCGCTCAGGGATTCGGGCGCGACCGGTGGCCAGTCCTGTACTGGCCGTTGATGACCGATGCACGCCTTCATCGGGGAAGGCGCTACATCCGGCGTAGCAACAGCTACATTTGGCGTAGCGGAAAATTTTTTTGCTGGACCCTCTGCTACCCGAGGGACGCGATCAGACGGCGTTGCTCATTCCAGTCCAGGGGCACCTTGGCCCGCAGCAGGGCCTCCAAGGACACCGCCCGGGGCAGGCGTCCTTCGTATGCAGCCTGGACAATGTCAGGGGCGAGAAGCGCCAGCCGCAGCAGATCGTTGACCGTGGAACGGTGGATGCACTCCCGCTCGGCAATTTCGGCGCTGCTGGCCACCGTTCCGTTGTCGATCAACTGCTGCCAGTAGATACCGCGTCCCAGCGCCTTGAGCAGTGGGCGATCCTGTTCGGGGGTCAGTACCGGGGTACTGGTGATGGCAATTGGCTGGGTGACGCCTTCCGGGGCAACGATTACCTTTTTGATACCGCGCTTCTTGAAATGGAAGGGCACGAAAGTCGTGATCCGGACACCTCCCCCCTCCAGCGGATGGCGGCGCTCGTGGGGTATGCCATCGCCGATCAGCTTCTTGGACGTGCGGTTCATGGGGTCATCTCCATTTCCAGCAGTTCGCCGCCGATGCTGTCCGCCTGCAACTCACCGGCCAGTTCCCGCCATCCCGACTCGCGCCAGACGATATCGACGCCATCGGAGAGAAGCTGGACGCGCTCGATCAGCAGATTGACCAGCCGCACCTGCTCAGCGGGGAACAAGGCTTTCCAGACCTCTCCGAGACGGCGCATGGCCAGCAAGGTCGTGGGCTCATCGATCTCCGGGTACTTGCTGCGCACCGCGTTCCAGACTCCCTGGATGCTTTCTGGCGACTGGAGCGCCCCCACAATCAGGTTCACCACCACCTCCTCGATTTGGTCGGCCGGGATCATCCCGGTGGCGCTGCTGCGGTAGCCGTAACGGCTGTCTGCCTTGGGGATGTAGTAGCGGTACTTCTTGCCGGATGGCTTCTTGCTGTAAGTGATGTGGTATTTGCCGCCATCAGGGCCGAACATCAGGCCACGCAACAAGGCATCGGTCTTGTGCCGGGTCTGGGTCTTGCCCATGCGCTGATGGGCATCTTCGGCAAGGATGGCCTGCACTCGGTCCCACAGCTGGCGCGTGATGATGGGCTCGTGTTGCCCGGCAAACACCGCTCCCTTGTGGCGAATTTCGCCGACGTAGATCGGGTTGCGCAGTACCTTGGAGATGTACTTCTTGTCCATTGGCGTGCCGTTACGCACGCAGCCATCCTTCAGGCGGTTGGGCTTGGTGGTGATTCCCTCCAAGGCCATTTCGCGGACGATGTCTGTGATGGAGCGTGTCTCGGTAAATCGCATGAAGATTCGCCGGATGACCTCCGCATCTTTTTCCACAACAACGAGCTTGCGGTCTCTGACCTCGTAGCCCAGCGGCGTGTATCCCCCCATCCATAGACCCTTGCGCTTGCTGGCGGCGATCTTGTCGCGGATGCGCTCGCCGGTGACCTCGCGCTCGAACTGGGCGAAAGACAGCAAGATGTTCAGCATCAGCCGCCCCATCGACGTGGTGGTGTTGAATTGCTGTGTCACCGACACGAACGACACCTTGTGGCGCTCGAAGAGCTCCACCAGCTTGGCGAAGTCGGCCAGGCTGCGTGTCAAGCGGTCGATCTTGTAGACGACCACAATGTCGATCTGGTCGGCCATGATGTCGGCCATCAGCCGTTTCAATGCCGGGCGTTCCATGTTGCCGCCTGAGTAGCCGCCGTCGTCGTAGTCATCGGCGACCGGCAACCAGCCCTCGGCACGCTGGCTCACGATGTAGGCATGGCCTGCTTCGCGCTGGGCATCAAGAGAGTTGAAGGATTGATCCAGGCGCTCGTCGGTGGAGACACGGGTGTAGACGGCGCAGCGCTTTTTGGTCACAACGCTATTCATTTCCCGCCTCCTCGCCGCTTGTTCTTGATAAGCCCAAAAAACAGGGGGCCCGACCACTGGGTGCCGGTGATGTGGCGGGCAACGGCTGACAGGCTTTTGAACCGGCGGCCTTCGTATTCGAAAGATCCGTCTGCCAGCGCGGTGACGCGATGTTCGCGGCTGTCAAACTCCCGCACCAACACAGTGCCGGGGATGACCTGAACTTCGACGCCGCGCTGCGTCTTGATCTTGGATTGGGCTTCGCCAATCCGCGCCATTTGTTTTTGGACAAGTAGCGTAGTGCACAGCGCTTCCTCTTGAATTTTGTAGGCGACGCGGCCTTCGACATAAGCCCGGTTATGGTGCGGCGGTCGCTGCGGGAAATACTTGTCCCAGATAGCCCACAGAGCTTTCATGGGCAGCTTCGGCAGATTAGCGATTTGCGCCGCCAGCGAGAGGGGTGTTGCGGGTGCGTTCATTTCAAAACTCCTTTTGTAGAGGGGTTCGTATGAACGCGCTCGGGTGCCGAGAAGCCAAGAGGAATGTCGCCATCTTTGGGGCGCGTGGAATGCAAGCGCGCGATGGCGGTTGCGATGATTTCCGCGGCCTCGCGCGCCCGTTGGCGAGGGGACATCAATTCAGGGAGTGTTTGTTCGACGGTCATTTCGGTAGCCAGTAAAGTTGTCAGACCGTTACGAAGAATATGCACACAGGGCGGTCGGGGTATCCCGTTTCAGCGTGCATCAGATAGGGAGAGCGAGATTTCGAGGAGATTTTTCTGGGCGACGTTGATCGCCCTGGCTGCGTGGAGTGCCAGCGCGGAGACCATCACGGGCAGAGTGGTTGGCGTGGCCGACGGGGACACGGTCACCGTGCTTGATGCTGATAGGACGCAGCACAAGATCAGGGTGGCTGGGATCAATGCGCCGGAGAAGAATCAGGCGTTCGGGCAGAGATCCAAGGCGTCAATGTCCGACCTCGTATTCGGCAAAGACGTCGTCGTGAAGAGCAACAAACGCGACCGCTACGGACGCCTGGTTGGCAAGGTACTGGTCGCCGTTCCCTACTGCGCAGTGAGTACGTGTCCGAAGACCCTGGATGCAGGGTTGGCTCAGATCACCGCCGGGATGGCTTGGTGGTACCGCCAGTACGCACGGGAGCAGTCCGCCGAAGACGCCAGCACCTACGAGGTCGCAGAGCAAGCGGCACGGGACCGTCGCGTCGGACTCTGGCGTGATGCCCATCCGGTAGCCCCTTGGGACTGGCGTCGCGCCGCGCGCCCATAGTCCTGGCAAAGATTTTGCGCGTCGGGTCGCCCCATTTGACCTGATGTTTATCAGGTCATATATTCTCGAAATCGGCGAGGAGGAATGCCATGAGCAAGCACAAGACAGAAGGCATCACTGAGCCGCAGACCAGAACGCTGAGGGCGATTTGCCAAATCTTCGACAGCACAGGCCTGCCGCCTACCGTCAAGGAGTTGGCCGACGCGCTGGGCATCAGCCACGCCAGCGCCCATGAACAGATCGCGCAGTTGGTACGCAAAGGGTATTTGAGGAAAGAAGAAAAAAAAGCCCGGAGCATCGTGATCGTGAAACGGCACGAGTGATCGCGATGTACTGATCTCAACAAGGGGAATCCTGAATGGGGCACGTTCGGCTCGGGGTACTGCCAAGGACGAAAGCGTGGAAGGAGGTCGTCGGCCTGATCGCCGCTGGCGCAGACGTGTCCCAAGTTGCCAACGCCACCATCGCCGCCGCAGAAAAGGCGTTCTCGTTCGTGATGGATGACAAGGGGTACACGGAGGCCGTGTGGCTGATGACGCAATTGGCCATTGCCGCCAAAAAGGATGATCTCTACGCCCATCTTCGATCCGTCGGCATTTCCTTGCCTGACGACGCAACACTGCCCGATGTGACGGCGAGTCTCACCGAGGCCTTGGATCGTGCCGTCGACCATTCCCGCAGGCGTTCCGATCTCGCCGAGATCGCCGGACGCGCGCTGGTCGGCGCGGTGGCCGACGCACTTCAGCCTCACTTGAACGGTCTATTCCCGAACGACAAGGACACGATGCGCGCGGCGCTTTCTAGGCTGGGAACGCAAAAGGAATTTGGCGAACTTTCACGCTCGTTCTTCGACCGGCTCGCCAACCAGAGCCTCCAATATTTCCTGTCCAAGACGCTGGCGACCCATGTGGGCGACGGGATGCGCTTTGCGACGATGAACCAGAAGGCGCTTTTCGATCAAGCGCTGGATACTCATACGAGGGAGGCATCGGTGATCGTACGCGAATTTTCGTCCCAATGGTTCTCAAAACACCGCTACGAGGAAGGCGGTGACATTTCAAGAAAATCGTCCGACGGCTTCGCTGGCTTCGCGCTGAAGAAGATGAAGGATGAATTGAAGATGGGGGCGCGCACCGGTGCAAACTAAGAAATTCGTCATTTGCGGAAACGCCTCGGCCAAGGGGATCAGCGACGATCCGAAGAACGATCTTCGCCTTCGGCTCTCCGGCGTGAACGGAGAAGGCAACGTCACGCTGCGTATCGAGGACATCCACAGCAAGATGTTCGGTACGGTGCCGACCAAGTTCCATGACCTGCTGGAAATCGCCACCTACGTCTACAGCGCCGATCAGGTGATTCTGCGGGGTGCAGACGACGTTGACAGCTTCGGCGATGGATGGCGGCGCGACCTGCATTTCGTCGTGCCGGTGCGCAACCCGGATTTCTGGAACGGCGAGGAGGTGAAGAACGCGCTCACCTCGACGTTGGGCTTCCTCTCGGACGACAACTACGCGTTCAGCTTCGTCAAGCTGGAACAGGATCATTCGTTCCAGGACTATCTGGAGTTCAACGACGCACAGACCATGTATGGCAAACCGGAGCAGGTGGTGATGTTTTCCGGTGGTTTGGACTCACTGGCAGGCGCGCTGGACGAAGTGTTGGGCCAGAGGCGGCGTGTGGTGCTGGTTACTCATAAGGCCACGCCTAAGCTCAACACCCGGCACAAGACGCTCCAAGATCTGCTGGCGCAGAAAGCGGGAGACAACGCGCCGCATCAGATCAGCGTGCGCGTTCACAAGAAGAAGCCGCTGAACCGGGAATACACGCAGCGCAGCCGCTCGTTCCTGTTCGTCTCGATTGGCGCGACCATCGCCAAGATGCTCGGCCTGAGCAGCGTGCGCTTCTACGAAAACGGCGTGATCAGCCTGAATTTGCCGGTGTGTGCTCAAGTGGTCGGCGGCCGCGCCACACGGACGACACACCCAAAGGTGATGAAGGGTTTCCAGGACATCATCACAATGGTGGCTGAAGCGCCATTCACGGTCGAGAACCCGTATATCTGGAAGACCAAGGCCGAAGTCGTCGAGCAGATCGTCAAGCTGGGCTGCGCCGACCTCATCAAGCACTCGATGACCTGCACCCACACGTGGGAGATGACGAATCAGCATACCCACTGCGGCCTATGCTCGCAATGCATCGACCGGCGTTTTGCGCTCATCGCTGCCAAGGCCGACCAGTACGATCCGATTGAGCATTACAAGACGGACGTGTTCACCCAGAGCCGGAACAAGGACGACGACAAGATCATGTCCGCATCCTACTTGGAGCGGGCCAACCAAGTGAGCTCGCTGGAGAACGTGGGGCAATTCCTCGCGAAATACGCCGAGGTGAACAGGGTGTTGCGCTACCTCGGTGGCAGCACTGCGCAGGCTGCCCAGCTCGTTTTCGATCTCTACAAGCGGCACGCCAGCGAAGTGAATGCCGCGCTAGACGAGATGGTTCGCCGCCATGCTACAGCGATCCGGGAACGCACCATGCCAGGCGATGCCTTACTTCGCACGGTACATGAGTCCGCATCGGTGATCTCGGTGCCAGCGGTGTCGCCGAAGGAAAAGCAGCCAGATAACTTCTTTCGCAAGCGCGGTGCGGTCTGGGAGACGCGATTCGAGGGCCGCAACACCATCTGTCTGGTTGGAGTCGACAAAGGGGCTGAGTACATAAACATTCTGCTGGCCTTCCCAGACAAGGAGACCTCGGTGTACGAGATTGCCTGCGGCAGCGCAGTCAATGCCATCGACATACCCGACAACGTAGGCGTAGCACCCGAAGAAATTGAAGACGGTTTCCAAGTGACCCAAGGCATACCGTTGGGAGACGCGGGCGACGTCGTGGACAAGAAGGCACTGCGGGAGTGTAGGCAACTGGCCCAGGAACTTTTCAGCGAGATGGAAGAGGCGCGAGAGATTGGCGATCACGCCAGGATCGAGGAGATTGAGAAGGAGATGGCCGCCCTGACCAAGTACATCGAAAGCGGCAAGGGCCTCGGAGGACGGCAACGCAGGACAGGGGACAAGCGCAAGAATGTCCGGGACGCTTTCCGCAACGCGGTTGACCGTACCATCAAGCAGATTGAGAGGTACGACAAGCCGCTGGCTGAGCATCTGAAGGCCAGCATCAAATTCGGCAACGAGGTCGTATACCGGCCAGGGATGCCAATCACCTGGGACGTCCGTCCTATCGTGAACGGGTAGCCCATTTCAGTGCCGGGTCGCCTGCGTGAAGGCGGCTTCCGCGACGAACAAGCAGCCGGAAACCCGCGCAGTTACAGGGTCAGGTGCGAAGTCCCCCTTCGCAGAAACAGAGAATAGGCGGGAGCAGAGAGAGAAAAAACGCCCGGAACCGGGCTGTCCGGGGCGGTGGCGTCCGTCGCAGCAAGGCCCGAAGCCCCGCCAACTCTGGCGTTCCGGGTAGAAAAAAACCCAACCGAGAGCGGTTGGGTTTTAGGTAAGTGGTGGAGACGAGGAGGATCGAACTCCCGACCTTCGCATTGCGAACGCGACGCTCTCCCAGCTGAGCTACGTCCCCGAAAGACTGACAGTATAGCAGGCGGCGCGCGCAACCTTGTCGCCCGGCTTCTGGTTCAACAGCCCCGCGGACGACCAACGGGCCAATGAGATTAATTATCACTAACAGGTGGATAGCGCCGGTCTATCTGACGCATAGCCGATTCGTATTGGAAGTCGTCACACCAGTGCGGTAACTTTCACCCGTGCTGCCGCGGAGCGACGCCGTCCGGCAGCCGTTCTTGTCACGCCAACCAAGGAGCAAGAGATGGGTTTGAAAGGATCGAAGACCGAGCAGAACCTGAAGGACGCCTTCGCCGGTGAGTCGATGGCGAACCGTCGCTACCTGTACTTCGCCAACAAGGCCGACGTCGAAGGCCAGAACGACGTGGCCGCGCTGTTCCGCTCGACCGCCGAAGGCGAGACGGGCCACGCCCACGGCCACCTCGAGTTCCTCGAGCAGGTCGGTGACCCGGCCACGGGCCTGCCGATCGGCGCGACGCGCGACAACCTGAAGGCCGCCGTCGCCGGCGAGACGCACGAGTACACCGACATGTACCCGGGCATGGCCAAGACGGCGCGCGAGGAAGGTTTCGACGAGATCGCCGACTGGTTCGAGACGCTGGCCAAGGCCGAGCGTTCGCACGCCAACCGCTACCAGAAGGCCCTCGACGCCCTGGTCGACTGACGCTGATCGACGTGCGCTCGGACAAGGGGCCTTCGCGCCCCTTGTTCGCTTCAGAACAACGACGACACCCCCACACGGCACACCATGCGCGAAGGCAACCTCGAGGCCCCGACCCGGCATCCCATCGACTGGAAGAACCCGTCGTTCTATGACGAGGCGGAGACGTTCAAGGAACTCGAGCGGGTGTTCGACATCTGCCACGGTTGCCGGCGCTGCGTCAGCCTGTGCCACAGCTTCCCGACGCTGTTCGACCTGGTGGACGCCACCGACGACGGCGAGCTGCACGGCGTCAAGAAGGAGGACTACTGGAAGGTCGTCGACCAGTGCTACCTCTGCGACCTGTGCTACATGACGAAGTGCCCCTACGTGCCGCCGCACGAGTGGAACCTCGACTTCCCGCACTTGATGCTGCGCGCGAAGGCGATCAAGTTCAAGAAGGGCGAGGTCAAGGCCAGCGAGAAGTTCCTCGCCAGCACCGACGTGCACGGCCAGTTCGCCGGCATCCCGATCGTCGTGCAGGCCGTCAACGCGATCAACAAGACCAAGTTCGCGCGCAAGCAGATGGACTCGGTGCTCGGCGTGCACCCCGACGCATGGATGCCCGGGCTCGGCACCAAGCGCTTCCGCTGGAGCGCCCCGAAGGCGGCGGCCACCGTCGTCACCAACGGCGAGCGCACGCCGGGCAAGGTCGCGATCTTCTCGACCTGCTACGTCAACTACAACGAGCCGGGCATCGGCTTCGACCTGCTGAAGGTCCTGCAGCACAACGAGATCCCGTACGTGATCGTCGAGAAGGAGAAGTGCTGCGGCATGCCCAAGCTCGAGCTCGGCGACCTCGACGCGGTGGCCGCGCACAAGGAAGTCAACATGCCCGTGCTCGCGAAGTACGCGCGCGAGGGCTACGCGATCCTGTCGGCGGTGCCGAGCTGCACGCTGATGTTCAAGCAGGAGCTGCCGCTGATGTTCCCCGACTGCGCCGACACGCAGGCGGTCAAGGAGGCGATGTGGGACCCGTTCGAGTACCTCGTCGCGCGCCACAAGGACGGTTTGCTGAAGACCGACTTCAAGACGGCACTCGGCAAGGTCAGCTACCACATCCCCTGCCACGGCCGCGTGCAGAACATCGGCAAGAAGACCGAGGAGATGCTCAAGCTGATCGGCACCAAGGTCGAGGTCAAGCTCAACACCGTCGAGCGCTGCTCGGGCCACGCCGGCACGTACGGCGTGAAGACGCCGTACCACAAGATCGCGATGAAGATCGGCAAGCCCGTCTTCAAGGCGATGGCCAAGGACGAGCCCGACTACATCGGCAGCGACTGTCCGATGGCCGGTCACCACATCGACCAGGGCATGCGCGAGGCCGGCACGCCGCCGAAGGCAGTGCAGCATCCGCTGAGCCTCGTGCGCATCGCCTACGGCCTGAGCTGAGGCGAACCCCCGCAACCCCGAAAGGAGACCTCCGATGACGCTGACCCGCGACAGCCTCCTGACGCTGGAGGCCTACGCCAAGATCCGCAAGTCCAGCCGCGCGCAGGCGATCGCGCACCGCAGGCTGCGCAGCGTCGCGCTCGGCGACCACGTGACGGTGCAGTTCGAGGACGAGCAGACGATCCGCCGCCAGATCCAGGAGATGCTGCACATCGAGAAGATCTTCGACGAGGAAGGCATCCAGGGCGAGATCGACGCGTACGCGCCGCTGATTCCCGACGGCACGAACTGGAAGGCGACGATGCTGATCGAGTACCCCGACGTCAACGAGCGCAAGCGCGAGCTCGCGCGGCTGATCGGCATCGAGGACCGCATGTTCGTCGAGGTCGAGGGCCACCCGCGCATCTACGCGATCGCCGACGAGGACCTCGACCGCGAGACCGAGGAGAAGACGTCGTCAGTGCACTTCCTGCGCTTCGAGTTCCCGAAGGCGGCGCGCGAGGCGGTGCGTGCCGGCGCGAGCGTCAAGCTCGGCTGCGACCACACCAACTACCCCGCGCACGTGACGATTCCGCCCGAGACGCTGGCCAGTCTGGCCGGCGATTTCAAGTAAACGCGGCGCGCATCAGCGCAGATAGCCCCAGGCGCGCAGCCGCGACGCGGCATACTGCGCCGCCTGGCCCTGCTGCGTGGCGCGCAGGTAAGCGGCGTACTGCTCGGCGGCCGGACGCTGCTGCCCCATCGCCTCGAGCGAGACCCCTTTGAGGAACGTGATGCCCGGGTCGCCGGGCAGCACGCGCTCGTAGGCCTGCAGCTCGTCGAGGGCCGCGGCCGGCTCGCGCTGCGCGAGCTTGAGCGTGGCCGACAGCTTCATCGCCTGGCCCTCGGTCGGGTAGATGCGGCGCGCCGCCTCGGCGTAGCGGCGCGCCTCGGTCAGCTTGCGCTGCGCCTGCAGGCACTGCGCCATGCGCAGGTTGGCCGCGTAGTCGCCGGGGGTGCGGCGCAGCGCCGTGGTGAACTGCTCCTGCGCCGCGCCCCAGTCTTTCCTGGCCATGGCCGTCTCGCCGCGCTGGCAGGCTTCGATCGTCGGCTTGAGCGCGCGCAGCGACGCCGTGCGATCCATGAAGCGCTCGCGCTGCGCACTGGTGCCGCGGGTGGCGGCGTAGCGCGTCTCGGCCAGGCGCTGTGCCGTCTGCACGCGCTCGGCGCTCATCGGGTGCGACGAGAACATCGTCTCGAGCAGGCCGGGCTGGCGCGCGTTCTCGTCGAGCAGCTTGCGGTGCAGTCCGACCATGCCGTCGGCCGGATAGCCGGCGCGCACCATGTATTCCTGCCCGAGGGCGTCGGCCTCGCGCTCGTGCGAGCGCGAGTAGCGCGCCAGCAGCGCGCTGGCGCCGATCTGGCTGCCCAGACCGATCAGCGGCGTCCAGTCGGAATCGGTGGCGGCCGCGCCGATCGTCAGTCCCATCACCGCGGCCTGCGCCAGCAGCGCCTGACCCTGCTGCTGCGCAGTGTGGCGGGCATTGACGTGCGCGAGCTCGTGGCCGAGCAGCGCGGCGAGCTCGGCCTCGCTGTCGAGCTCGACGAGGATGCCGCGCGTGACACCGACCGACCCGGCGGGGAAGGTGTACGCGTTGACGTAGTTCGCGTTGAGCACGCGGTAGCTGTAGGACACGTCGCGCCGGTGCGCCTGCGCGTCGAGCCGCGCGCCCACGTCGGCGACGTAGGCGTTGACCGGCGTATCCTGGATCGCGCCGAGGTCCTGCGAGAACTGGTGCGGCGACTGCCGGCGGTCGATCTCGCGTTCGTCGTCGGGCGTCAGCCCGGCCAGGATGCGCTCACCGGTGACCGGCGACGTCGCGCAGCCCGTCAGCGCCGGCGCGGCCACGGCCGCGCCGAACAGCCACAGCGAGTCGCGCCGCGTGAGCCGCCCCTGGCGCAGGCGGCATGCGAAGGCTTCGGCGGGCGGGGCGCGCCGTGCGGATCGGGCGGTGCGCGGGGCCATGGACGCAGATCGGGGAGGGCGGCGGTGGCGGTCTCGTCGGCCGATTCTAGGCAGCGGTGCGGGTCTGGCACGTGTCGGCGCTGCAGTGGCGGCCGCGCCACATCTTCACGGTCCGCCACCCAACCGAGGGACTGACGGCACATCCGGTGCGCTCGAAAAATGCATGACATGTTCGCGCGGCACGATGCCGAAGCGGCAAGCGCAGGAGATCGGCGATGACGCACACCCTCAACGTCGGTGCCCCGTCCCGGTTCGTCACCGTGACGGCCTGGGTCTTCATCGTGCTGGCAGGGCTGGCCAGCGTGTGGGCGCTGCTGCAGCATGCGGCGGTGATCTCGCTGGCGACGGGGACCGTGCCCGGCAGCGCGACGCCGTGGATGACCGGCTGGCTGCTCGCGTATGCGCCGTGGGTGCTCGGTGCCGGTCTGGTGCTGTCGGTGGCCACGCTGGCGGCAGCGGTCGGCCTGCTGTGGCGCCTCGACTGGGCGCGGCGTGTCTTCATCGGGCTGCTCGTGCTGGCCGCGGTCGCGAACGTGCTCGGGCTGTGGATCCAGCACGAGGTGGTGGAGTCGCTGGTGCAGAGCACGCTGCAGCGTGCGCCGCTGCCGCCACAGGCGGCCGACGTGTTCGGCGGCTTCGTCACGGCGGCGCGGCTGCTCGCCGCGGCGCTGACGCTGGGCGCGTGCGCGCTGCTGGTGTGGATCATCCGCCGCCTGATGTCGCCGGCGGTGCGGCAGGAATTCGCCTGACGCGTCGCAGCGTCAGCGCACGTCGCCGTCGACGTAGTACCAGCGCCCGTCCTCGCGCACGAAGCGGCTCGTCTCGTGCAGGCGCTGGCCGCGCCCGTGCAGCCGGCTGCGCGCGACGAACTCGACCGTCGCGTGATCGGCGTCGAGCACCGTGTGGCGGCGTACCTCGAGACCGAGCCACTTGACCTGCGGTTCGGGCAGCGGGATCGGGTCGGGACGCCGGCTCGGGTGCCAGGTGGCGGCGAGGTAGTCCGGCAGGCCGAGCACGTAGGCGCTGTAGCGCGAGCGCATCAGCGCCTCGGCGGTGGGCGCCTGCAGGTGCTCGGCGCCGGCATGCCAGCGGCCGCAGCAGCGCGCGTAGGGCAGCGCACTGCCGCAAGGGCAGGGGGCGTGGGGATCCATCGCCCGCGATCATCGCCGAAGCGACACCGCCCTACACTGTGTCGCGCCCTTCGCCACCGCCAGCGACCCGTCATGCTCGACCCGCAAGCCCGTGCCTTGATCGACCTGCTGACCGCCCGCGCGATCCCGCCCGTGCACACGCTCACGCCGGCCGACGCGCGCCGCTATTACCGCGAGCGGCGCTTCTTCACCCAGCCCGATCCGCCGCCGGTCGCGTCGACACAGGACCTGCAGGCCGACGGGCCGCACGGTGCGATCCCGCTGCGCGTCTATCGCCCGGCCGGCACGGCGCCCGACGCCGTGCTACCGGTGCTGGTGTACTTCCACGGCGGTGGCTGGACGATCGGCGACCTCGACACGCACGACGTGCTGTGCCGCGACCTCGCCAACGGCAGTGGCTGCGCCGTCGTCTCGGTCGACTACCGCCTGGGGCCGGAGTACCCCTTTCCGGCTGCGGTCGACGACTGCGTCGCGGCCACGCGCTGGGTGGGGGCGAACGCGGCGGCGCTGCGCGTCGACGCGCGCCGGCTCGCGGTCGGCGGCGACAGCGCCGGCGGCAACCTGGCCGCCGTCGTGTGCCTGGTGCTGCGCGACGCCGGCGACGCGCTGCCGGCGTTCCAGCTGCTGATCTATCCGGCCACCGACATGCGCGCCGTCGCGCCGTCGCACACGACGAACGCGCAGGGTTACGTGTTGACGGCCGACAGCATCGCGTACTACCGCGGCCACTACATCGCCGATCCGGCCCAGTGGAGCGACTGGCGCGCTTCGCCGCTGCTGGCCGGCGACCACAGCCGGCTGCCGCCGGCGCTCGTCATCACCGCCGGCTTCGACCCGCTGCGCGACGAGGGCCGGCAGTACGCCGATGCGCTGTCGGGGGCGGGCACGAAGGCCGAGTACGTGTGCTTCGAGCGCCAGATCCACGGCTTCATCACGATGGGGCGGGTGATCGACGAGGCGAACACGGCGGTGGCGCTCTGTGCCGCCGTGTTGCGGCGCGCGCTCGCCTGAGGGTCGCGGCGGCGCGCAGCCGCTGAGCGGGCGCTACGGACGGCGAGGGCGGCTGGTGGCTGCACGGCCGGTTCGGCTGAACCGGCGCGCCACCGGCTCAGGCCGGGCGCTCGATGTCGCCGCCTTCGCTGCGGTCGGCGTCGGTCTCGCCGGCGTCAGGGGTGTCGGCGCGTTCGTCGCTGTCGTCGTCGGTGGCGTCGCCGGGCAGCGTACCGCCCGCCGCGCCCGCGGCCTTGCGTGCGCGCTTCTCGGCTTCCTTTTCTTCCTTCTTCTTCTTCTTGGCCAGTTCGCGTTGCCGCTTCTCGAATGAATAGTTGGGCTTGGCCATGCAGCGGGTGTTCCTCGTGGTCGGTGAAGGGATCGACGACCGGATGCCGCCGAGCCCTATTGTGACGGCAGCGCCGCCGCTGGCGAGTCCCGGCGGCGGCACGCCCGCGTGAACCCCCGCTGGTCGCGCCGAGACCGCCGCTGCACGGCGTCCCTTGGCGGCCGCCGTCAGCGCGTCGCGGGGGCGGGCGGCAGCACCGCGACGGGACGCTCGGGCCGCTTGAAGCGGTAGAAACGCTCGTTGAGGAAGCGCGCGACTTCGTCGATGTCGTCGTCGCTCCAGTTGAGCTGGTTGTTGCCCTGCCACAGACGCACCTGCGCACGCAGGCTCGCCCAGTCGGTGGCGCGGCGGTTCGCGCGCCAGTGCATCTGCGTCGTGTGGCAGCCGATGCAGTGCAACTCGTACAGCGCCTGGCCGCGCGAGGGTGCCGCTGCGGACTGCGCGAGGCTCGTACCCGCAGCGAGCGCGAAGGTCATGGCCATCAGGGGGCAGCGCAGCTTCATCGTCGAGGCGAGGTCAGGCAGGCCCACAGGCTAACCGAACGTCGCGGCACCGTCCACGCGCGCGCTTGCGCAGGATCAGCGAATGCACTGTCAGCCGATGCGTCCGAGCAGCAGGTACTCCATCAGTACCTTCTGCACGTGCATGCGGTTTTCGGCCTCGTCCCAGACGACGGACTGCGGGCCGTCGATCACGTCGGCGGCGACTTCCTCGCCGCGGTGCGCCGGCAGGCAGTGCATGAACAGCGCGTCGGGCCGCGCGACGGCCATCATCTCGGCGTCGACGCACCAGTCGGCGAAGGCCTTGCGGCGTGCCTCGCTCTCGGCCTCGAAGCCCATGCTGGTCCACACGTCGGTCGTCACCAGGTGCGCGCCGCGGCAGGCGTCCATCGGGTCCTTGAACACCCGGAAGCACGACGTGTCGCGGATACCGGCCACCTGCGGGTCGACCTCGTAGCCGCTGGGCGTGCTCACGTGCACCGTGAAGCCGAGGATCTCGGCCGCCTGCAGCCAGGTGTTGGCCATGTTGTTGCCGTCGCCGACCCACGCGACGACCTTGCCGCGGATGTCGCCGCGGTGCTCGATGAACGTGAACACGTCGGCCAGGATCTGGCACGGGTGGAACTCGTTGGTCAGCCCGTTGATGACCGGCACGCGCGAGTGCGCCGCGAAGCGCTCGAGCTTGGCCTGCTCGTAGGTGCGGATCATCACGAGGTCGACCATGCGGCTGATCACGCGTGCGGTGTCCTCGATCGGCTCGGCGCGGCCGAGCTGGCTGTCGCCGGTGGTCAGGTGCACGACCGAGCCGCCCATCTGGTACATGCCGGCCTCGAAGCTCACGCGCGTGCGCGTGCTGGCCTTCTCGAAGATCATCGCCAGCGTGCGGTCGGCGAGCGGGTGGTACTTCTCGTAGTTCTTGAAGCGCTGCTTGATGATGCGCGCGCGCTCGAACAGGTACGCGTACTCCTCGGCGCGGAAGTCCTTGAACTGCAGGTAGTGCTTCATCAGGCTCGGCCCGGGCTTCATGCGGCGGTGGACGAGAGGAAGGCGCGCACCAGCGGCGCGAGGATCGCAACGACCTGCGCCGCCTCGGCCTCGGTCATGACGAGCGGCGGCACGAGGCGGATCACGCGCTCGGCGGTCACGCTGATCAGCAGGCCGGCCTCCATCGCCTGCTGCAGCAGCGCGCCGCACGGGCGGTCGAGCTCGACGCCGATCATCAGCCCCTGGCCGCGGATCTCGACGACGCCAGGCTGCGCGCCGAGCTCGCGCTCGAGCGCGGCCTTCAGCGCGGCACCGACGCGCGCGGCGTTCTCCAGCAGGCCGTCCTCTTCCATGATGCGCAGCGTCTCGACGCCGGCGCGCATCGCCAGCGGGTTGCCGCCGAACGTCGTGCCGTGGTTGCCCGGCTGCAGCACGTGGGCGGCGCGCGGGCCGCAGACGACGGCGCCCACCGGCACGCCCGAGCCCAGCCCCTTGGCCAGCGGCATCACGTCGGGGCGGATGCCGGCCCACTGGTGCGCGAACCACCGGCCGGTGCGCCCGATCCCGCTCTGTACCTCGTCGAGCATCAGCAGCCAGTCGTGCCGGTCGCACACGGCGCGCAGCTGCTGCAGGTAGTCGGCGCGCGCCGGGTTGATGCCGCCTTCGCCCTGGATCGTCTCGAGGAACACGGCCACCACGTTCGGCCGCGTGCGCGCGACCTGCTCGATCGCGGCGAGGTCGTTCAGCGGCACGCGCACGAAGCCCTCGACGAGCGGGCCGAAGCCGGCCTGCACCTTCGGGTTGCCGGTGGCCGACAGCGTCGCGAGCGAGCGGCCGTGGAACGCCTTCTCGTAGACGACGATCTCGGGCCGCTCGATACCCTTGTCGTGGCCGAACTTGCGCGCGATCTTCAGCGCCGCCTCGTTGGCCTCGAGCCCGCTGTTGCAGAAGAAGACGTTGGTCAGCCCCGACAGCTGCACCAGCTTCGCCGCGAGCTGCTCCTGCAGCGGGATGCGGTAGTAGTTCGACGTGTGGATCAGCTTGCCGATCTGGTCCTGCAGCACCGGCACCAGCTTCGGGTGCGCGTGGCCGAGCGTGTTGACGGCGATGCCGCCGAGCGCGTCGAGGTACTCGCGGCCCTCGGTGTCCCACACGCGGCAGCCGCGGCCGTGCGTGAGCGCGATCGGCAGCCGGCCGTAGGTGTTCATCAGCGGCGAGACCGCGGCCGGGGCCGCGACGGACTCGGGGGCGTTCATCGGCGCTCTCCAGAAAAGACAAGGGCCGGACGCGTCGACGAAAGTCGCCTCGCGTGCCGACCTGTGCGCATTCTAGGCGAGCGCTGTCGCGCCGGCGGCATGCTGCGACGCAGCACTTCGCGGGCACAATCGCGTTCGCCGCGCGAGCGCGTGCGGCCCGATCACCCCGTCGATGTCATCCCCGCCATCCCGACCCCGTCAGCTCATCATCCGCGGCATCACGCGCGGCGGACGCGCGTTCCGTCCGAGCGACTGGGCCGAGCGGCTGTGCGGCGTGATGTCGCCGTACCGCCCGGGCGGCGCGCGCACCGGTGTCGGCGCGCACATCGGCTATTCGCCGCTGTGCATTCCGCGGGTGATCGACGGCGTGAAGTGCGTGATCGTCAGCGAGGCGCTGCGCGACGTCGAGCCGATGGCGTGGGACTTCGTCGTCAACTTCGCGCGCGACAACGAACTGCAGACCGTCGAGGGCCCGCTGCCGCCCGACGTGGCGGCGTAGGCGACGCCGTCGGGCGCCGAAAAGGCGAAGGGCCTGCAGCGCAGGCCCTTCGTCGTTTCCACCGGTCGTCGAGCGGATCAGGCGGCAGTCGCCAGCGCCTTGACCTTGGCCGCCAGGCGGCTCTTGTGACGCGCCGCCTTGTTCTTGTGGAAGATGCCCTTGTCGGCGATCTTGTCGATCACGCTCTGCGCCGTCTGGAACAGCTCGGTGGCCTTGGCCTTGTCGCCGGCGGCGACCGCCTTCTGCACGTTCTTGATCACGGTGCGAAAGCGCGAGCGCAGCGCCGTGTTCGCGGCGTTGAGCTTGACGTCCTGGCGGGCACGCTTGCGCCCCGAGGCGATGCGTACCGTCTTCTTCTTGGCGCGGGAGGAGGTGGCCATGCTGCAGGGGGTCGATGGTGGAAAGCCGCGTATTCTAGCACGACGCCGAGCGGCCGCCGCGGGGCCCGCCAGCGGCGCCGCTGGCGCTTCCTATAATCCGACGCCGCCCGCCACGATCTGCCGCCTTGCCGCCGCCTGCCCGCGATTGCGCCGACCGCCCGTGCCCGCGCGGTGCATCGCGATGAACCTGCTCAAGGCCGCCTCCACCGTCTCGCTGCTCACGCTCGCGTCGCGCGTCACAGGGCTGGTGCGCGAGCAGCTGATCGCGGCCACGTTCGGCGCCAGTGCAGGCACCGACGCGTTCAACGTCGCGTTCCGCATTCCCAACCTGCTGCGCCGCCTGTTCGCCGAAGGCGCGTTCTCGCAGGCCTTCGTGCCGATCCTGGCCGCGGCGCGCGAGCGCGACGGCGACGCGGCCACGCACGCGCTCGTCGACGCGGTGGGCACCGTGCTGCTGTGGGCGCTGCTCGCGACGTCGATCGTCGGCATCGTCGCCGCGCCGGTGTTCGTGTGGCTGATGGCCGCCGGGCTGGCGCGCTTCGACGACGCCGTCGTGATGACGCGCATCATGTTCCCGTACATCGCGTGCATGTCGCTGGTGGCACTGTCGGCGGGGATCCTCAACACGTGGAAGCGCTTCGCGGTGCCGGCGGCCACCCCGGTGCTGCTGAACCTCGCGGTCATCGCCGCCGCCTGGGGGCTGGCGCCGCGCTTCGCCGGCTGGGGGTGGGAGCCGATCCACGCACTGGCGGTCGGCGTGATGGGCGGCGGCGTGCTGCAGCTGGCGGTGCAGTGGCCGGCGCTCAGGCGCATCGGCGTCGTGCCGCGCTTCGGGCTGACGGTCGGGCGGCTGCGTGCCGCTTGGCACCACCCCGGCGTGCGGCGCGTGCTGCGCCAGATGGCGCCGGCCGTGCTCGGCGTGTCGGTGGCGCAGCTGTCGCTGCTGATCAACACGCAGATCGCGTCGCATGTCGGCGTCGGCGCGGTGTCGTGGCTGACCTACGCCGACCGGCTGATGGAGTTTCCGACCGCGCTGCTCGGCGTTGCGCTCGGCGTCGTGCTGCTGCCGCAGCTGTCGGCGGTGCAGGCGCGCGACGACATGGCCGGCTACTCCGATCTGCTCGACTGGGGCCTGCGCCTGGTGCTGCTGCTCGCGCTGCCGAGCGCGGCGGCGCTGCTCGTGTTCCCGCAGGCGCTGATCGCCGTGCTGTACCACTACGGCCAGTTCACGCCGCGCGACGTCGAGCAGACGGTGTGGGCGCTGCGCGGCTATGGCGTCGGTCTGCTGGGGCTGATCGCCGTCAAGGTGCTCGCGCCGGGCTTCTACGCGCGGCAGGACATCCGCACGCCGGTCAAGATCGCCGTCGTCGTGCTCGTCGCGACGCAGGCGATGAACGCCGTGTTCGTGCCGCTGTTCGGCCACGCCGGGCTGGCGCTGTCGATCGGGCTGGGGGCGCTCGTCAACGCGACGTGGCTCTTCGTCGGCCTGCGGCGGCGCGGGCTGTACCGGCCGGCGCCGGGGTGGGGCGTGTTCGCGCTGCGCGTGGCGGTGGCCACGGCGCTGCTCGCCGCGGCGCTGGCCTGGGCCGCGCACGGCATCGACTGGATCGCGCTGCGCGCGCAGCCGTGGCAGCGCGCCGGGGCACTCGCGCTCGTGATCGGCGGCGTCGCGGCCTTGTACTTCGCGACGCTGATGGCCACCGGGCTGCGGCTGCGGGCCTTCCTGCGTCGCGGCTGACGGCACCCGCCGCTCCCGCATAGACTGCGCGCAATGAGCGAGCCGATCCGCTTCGAGGCGCCCACACCGCTGGGCTACTTCGCCAGCCTCGTGGCCGACGACGCGGGCTTTGCCCTGTTCGAAGCCGCGGTCTCGATCGCGCAGGACGAGTACCCGCAGCTCGACCCGCTGGCCGTGATGGCGGAAGTCGACGCGCTGGCCGAGCGCGTGCGCCGGCGCCTGCCCGCCGATGCGTCGGCGCTGCAAAAGCTGCGCGTGCTCAACCGCTTCTTCTTCCAGGAGCTGGGCTTCGCCGGCAACGTCAACGACTACTACGACCCGCGCAACAGCTACCTCAACGACGTGCTCGCGCGCCGGCGCGGCATCCCGATCTCGCTGGCGGTGCTGTACATCGAGATCGCGACGCAGGTCGGCCTGGTGGCGCGCGGCGTGTCGTTTCCCGGGCACTTCCTCGTCAAGCTGCGCATGCCGCGCGGCGAGGTCGTCATCGACCCGTTCAACGGCCGCTCGCTGTCGCGCGAGGAGCTCGACGAGCGCCTGATGCCGTACCGCCGCCAGCACGGGCTGGTGGGCGACGACGACGTGCCGCTGGGCCTGTTCCTGCAGGCCGCGCCGCCGCGCGACGTCGTCGCGCGCATGCTGCGCAACCTGAAAGAGATCCACCGCACCGCCGAGGACTGGCCGCGGCTGCTCGCGGTGCAGCAGCGCCTCGTCGTGCTGCTGCCGCAGGCGTGGGAGGAGCGGCGCGACCGCGCGCTGACGCTGGCCGAGATCGGCCGCTACGCCGAGGCGGCCGACGACCTCGAGGTCTACCTCGCGCGCTGCCCGCGCGCCGACGACGCGCGCGCGTTGCGCGCGCGCCTGCTCGAACTGCGCCGCCAGGGCCAGCCGCGGCTGCACTGAGGGTCGCACTGCCGACGGCAGCGCCGGTCGCGGCCGCGGCGCGAGGGAGCACGCGGGGCATCGTGCCCCGCCGCCTACACGCACGCGGGGCATCGCGCCCCGCCGCCTACAATTTGGGCGCACGCGCTCTGCGTGCGCGCGCCGCCTGCCGCATGCCACTTCCGCGACGCCACCGTCGCCGCCGATGACCCCGAGCCCGTCCCGTCGCCAAACCCTCAGCTGGATCGCGCTGGCCGCCGTCGCGGCCGCGCTGCTGTGGCTGCTGGCGCCGGTGCTGACGCCGTTCATCGTCGCCGCGGTGCTCGCCTACGCGCTGCAGCCGCTCGTCGAGGCGCTGGCCGCACGGCGCTGGCCGCGCGTGCTGGCGGTGCTGCTCGTCGAGACGCTGGCCGTCGTCGCGGTGCTCGCGCTGCTGCTGCTGCTCGTGCCCGTGATCGCCAAGGAGGTGCCGCTGCTGCGCGAGCAGATCCCGCAGCTGGCTGCGCGCTTCAACGAGCACGTGACGCCGTGGCTCGCGCAGTACGGCGTTGAGTTCCGCCTCGACACGGCCAGCGTGAAGGACCTCGCGGCGCGCCTGTTCGGCGGCCAGGTCGAGGACTGGGTCGCCACGCTGCTCGAGTCGGCGCGCATCGGCGGCAGCTTCTTGCTCACGCTGGTCGGCAACGCGGTGCTGATCCCGGTCGTGCTGTTCTTCCTGCTGATGGACTGGCCGCAACTCGTCGAGCGCGTGCGCCAGCTGATCCCGCCGCGGCTGCGGCCGCAGGCGATCGACTTCGTCGCCGAGTGCGACGCGCTGCTCGGCCAGTACCTGCGCGGCCAGCTGCTGGTGATGCTGATCCTGGCCGTCTACTACTCGGCGGGGCTCGCGCTGTTCGGCTTCGACCTCGCGCTGCCGGTGGGCGTGTTCACCGGGCTCGCGGTGTTCATCCCGTACCTGGGTTTCGGGCTCGGGCTGTTGCTGGCCCTGCTCAGCGGGCTGCTGCAGTTCGCCGGCTGGCACGCCGTCGTCGCGGTGGCGGTGGTCTACGGGCTGGGCCAGCTGATCGAGAGCTTCCTGCTCACGCCGTACCTGGTCGGCGAGCGCATCGGGCTGAACCCGCTGGCGGTGATCTTCGCGCTGCTCGCGTTCGGTCACCTGTTCGGCTTCGTCGGCGTGCTGGTCGCGCTGCCGCTGAGCGCGGTCACGCTCGTCGCGCTGCGGCGGCTGCGCGGCATGTATGTCGCGAGCCGCCTGTACACCGGGTGAGGGTCGCGCGGTGAAGCAGATCCCGCTGCCGATCGCCGCGGCCGCCAAGGCGCGGTTCGACGACTTCGTGCCCGGTGCGAATGCCGCCGCGCTCGCGCACCTGCGCGCGCTGGCGGGCGCGTCGGCGCCGGTGCCGTCGGTGTACTTGTGGGGGCCGTCGGGCAGCGGCAAGACGCACCTGCTGCGTGCGCTGGCCGCGGCACGCGCCGCGCGCGGCGCCGTCGCGTGGTTCGACGCCGCGGCGCCGCTGCCGTGGACGATCGACGGCGGCGTCGCACTCGTCGTCGTCGACGACGCCCACGCGCTCGACGCCGCGCGCCAGCACGCGGCGTTCGCGCTGTTCGTCGAGGCGGCCGTCGCCGGCTGGCCGCTGGCCGCCGCCGGGCGGATGCCGCCGGTGGACCTGCCGCTGCGCGACGACCTGCGCACGCGCCTGGGCGGCGGCTTCGTGTTCGCCCTGCAGCCGCTCTCCGACGCCGAGGTGCGCGCCGCGCTGCGTGCGCGCGCCGACGCACGCGGTATCGCGCTCGGTGACGACGTCATCGACTACCTGCTCAGCCGTTTCGCCCGCGACATGAAGCACCTGACACGCCTGCTCGACCGTCTCGACGACCAGGCCTGGGTCGACAAGCGTGCGCGCGTCACGCTGCCGCTGCTCAAGCGCGCGCTGGCCGACGGCGGCGCCGAGGTGGACGCGCGATGAGGCTCGCGCTGTTCGACCTCGACGGCACGCTGCTGCCGACCGACTCCGACCACGCCTTCGGCGAGTTCATGGTCGCGATCGGCTGGGCCGATGGTGCGCAATGGCGCGCGCGCAACGACGCCTTCTACGCCGACTACCAGGCCGGCCGGCTCGACCTCGACGCCTACGTCGACTTCGCGACGTCGGCCTGGCGCACGCGCCCCGAGGCCGAGGCGCTGGCCGCGCGCGAGCGCTTCATGCGCGAGGTCATCGCGCCGCAGCTGCACCCGCGCGCGCACGAACTCGTGCGCCGCCACCGCGACGCCGGCGAGCTGGTGGCCATCGTGACCGCCACCAACGAGTTCGTCACCGCGCCGATCGCCGCGGCGTTCGCCGTCGAGCACCTGATCGCCGTGCAGCTCGAGCGCGACGGCGACGGTCGCGTCACCGGCCGCGTGCGCGGCGTGCCCTCGTTCCGCGAGGGCAAGGTGCGCCGCGTCGACGACTGGCTCGCTTCGCTCGGTCACCGCTGGGCCGACTTCGAGCACGTGAGCTTCTACAGCGACTCCACCAACGACCTGCCGCTGCTCGAGCGCGCCAGCGACCCGGTGGCCACGAACCCCACGCCGGCGCTGGCCGCGATCGCGCAAGAGCGCGGCTGGCGCACGCTGCACCTGTTCGAATGATCAAGAAACTCATTGGCAAGCTGCTCGGCAAGCGCGACGAGGCACCGGGGTCCCCGCCGCCCGCACCGCCGGTGATCCCGCTGGGCCGGCGTGTCGAAGTGCCGGCGGCCGAGCACGGCATCGACCCGCGCCTGGTCGACGAACGCGCGCTCAAGGTCGTGCGCACGCTGCAGGACGCCGGGCACGAGGCCTACATCGTCGGCGGCGCGGTGCGCGACCTGCTGCTGGGCCTGCGTCCGAAGGACTTCGACGTCGCCACCGACGCGACGCCCGAACAGGTCAAGGCGCTGTTCCGCCGCGCGTTCATCATCGGGCGGCGCTTTCGCATCGTGCACGTGATCTTCGGCCGCGGCCGCGACCACGAGGTGATCGAGGTCTCGACGTTCCGCGCCTACCTCGATCCGTCGAGCGCCGAGGCGGTCGACGGCAACGAGAAGACGTCGAAGGCCGCGCTGGCCGACAAGCGGCACGCCGTCGATGCGAGCGGTCGCGTGCTGCGCGACAACGTCTGGGGTCCGCAGATCGAGGACGCCGCGCGGCGCGACTTCACGATCAACGCGATGTACTACGACCCGACGAGGCAGGTCGTCGTCGACTACCACGGCGGCCTCGCCGACTTGCGCGCACGCGTGCTGCGCATGATCGGCGAGCCGATGCAGCGCTACCGCGAGGACCCGGTGCGCGTCGTGCGCGTCGTGCGCTTCGCGGCCAAGCTCGGCTTCGAGGTCGAGGAGCGCACGCGCGCGCCGATCCCGCAGGTCGTGCCGCTGCTGGCCGCCGTGCCGGCGTCGCGGCTGTTCGACGAGATGTTCAAGCTGCTGCAGACCGGGCATGCGCTCAGGAGCGTCGAGGCGCTGCGCCGCTTCGGCCTCGTGCCCGGCGTGTTCCCGATCCTCGACGCGGCGCTGCTCGACACGGCGCACGAGCGCCGGCAGGCCTTCATCCGTCTGGCGCTCGAAGACACCGACCGGCGCGTCGCCGAGGGCCGCGCCGTGGCGCCGAGCTTCCTGCTCGCGTGCCTGCTGTGGCACGACGTGCAGGCGCGCTGGGCGCAGCGTCGCGCCGAGGGCGAGCACCCGGTGCCGGCGCTGCAGCAGGCCATCGACGCCGTGTTCGACGCGCGCATCGGCGACGTCTCGGGGCGCGGCAAGCTCGCCGCCGACATGCGCGAGATCTGGCTGATGCAGCCGCGCTTCGAGCGGCGCATCGGCAACACGCCGGCGTCGCTCGTCGAGCAGCCGCGCTTTCGCGCCGGCTACGACTTCCTGCGCCTGCGCGCCGACGTCGGCGAGGTCGACGCCGAGCTGGCCGAGTGGTGGGAGGACTACGCGCTGGGCACGCCCGAGGAGCGCGAGGCGCTCGTGGCGGCGGTGCGCGAGGCGCACCGGCGCGTCGTGCGCCAGCGCCCGGCCACCGCGACGGGCACGGCCGGGGCGCCGGCAGCCGAGGCCGCGGGCGAGCCGGCGGCCGGCGGCGACACGGCAGCCCCTGCGGCCAAGCGGCGTCGGCGCCGCCGGCGCAAGCCGGGCGGTGGTGGCGCGCCGTCCGAGCCGGCTGCAGGCGACGCATCGGCATGACGGCGGCGGTGCGCGCGGCCGTCGGGCTCGGGGCGAACCTGGGCGATGCGCGCGCGGCGGTGTGTGCCGCCGCGGCGGCGCTCGCGCGGCTGGCTGGCGTGCAGCGCTGCGAGCTGTCGCCGCTGTACCGCAGCGCACCCGTCGATGCCGCGGGTCCCGACTTCGTCAACGCGGTGGCGTTGCTCGAGACGACGCTGCCGGCGCCCGAGCTGCTGGCGCGGCTGCACGCGATCGAAGACGCGCACGGGCGCGAGCGGCCGTACCGCAACGCACCGCGCCGCCTCGACCTGGACCTGCTGCTCTACGGCGACGCCGTGATCGACGTGCCCGGGCTGCAGGTGCCGCACCCGCGCATGCACGCGCGCGCGTTCGTGCTCGTGCCGCTGCTCGACGTGTGGCCCGACGCCGTCGTCCCCGGCTGCGGCGCCGCGCGCGGGCTGCTCACGGCGGTGACCGACCAGGCGATCGAGCCGCTGCCGGCATGAGTCCAGTGAGCGCGCCCGCGCGGTCGCGGCACCGGCAGCACCTGCGGCTGGCGCGGAGGCGGCCCGCCGGCGCGCGGAGGGCGGCGCGGTGAGCGCAGCGCTGCGCCACATCGCGATCGAAGGGCCGATCGGGGCGGGCAAGACGACGCTGGCGCGCCGGCTCGCGCAGCGGCTCGGTGCGCACGCGCTGCTCGAGCGCCCGCAGGACAACCCGTTCCTCGAGCGCTTCTACGCCGAGGGCGCGCGCTACGCGCTGCAGGCGCAGCTGGCGTTCCTGTTCCAGCGCGTCGAGCAGGCGCGCGAGCTGGCGCAGCCGGGCATGTTCGCGCCGCGCGTGGTCAGCGACTTCATGTTCGACAAGGACGCACTGTTCGCGCGCCTGACGCTCACCGACGACGACCACCGCCTGTACGTGCAGGTGGCCCGCGCACTGGCGCCGGCGCTGCCGCCGCCCGACGTCGTCGTGTGGCTGCAGGCGTCGACGCCGACGCTGCTGGCGCGCATCGCACGTCGCGGCATCGCGATGGAGCAGGGCATCACGGCCGACTACGTCGAGCACATCCAGCAGGCCTACGTCGAGCACTTCGCACGCCACCCGCAGCTGCCGGTGCTCGTCGTCGACGCCGAGCACACCGACTACACGTGCGACGACGACGCGCTCGAGGCGCTGGTTCAGCGGCTGTCGGCGCGCGAGCGCTCGATCTGCCACTCGAAGTAGCGCTGGCCGCTGTAGGCGATCGTGCTCATCAGCGCGGCGGCGCCGAGCATCAGCGCGACGACGACGCCGAGCACCGGCCCCCAGCCGGTGGGCTGCACCGGCTCGCCCGGGTAGAAGCGCGCGGCCCACTTCTCGTCGGGAGTCAGGCCGTAGACGATGGCACTGAGCATGGCCACCGTGACCATCACGCCGAGCAGCGGCAGCAGCACCCACGCGAGGCGGTCGTCCTGGCCGTAGGTCTGCACGCGCAGCACGCCCCACAGCCCGAGCAGGGTCGGCAGCGGGTGCAGCCAGCCGACGACGTCGCGAAAGCCGTGCAGATAGAAGCGGTGCAGGCCGAGCGCGCCGCCGACGACGGCGATCCACGTGGCCAGCGTCTTCGAGCGGTGGTGGGTCGGCGCACTCATGCGCGCTCCAGAGGCGGGGTGCGGGCGCCTTCGCCGAGCGCGCGCTGCATCAGCACGACGTCGATCCAGCGGTCGAACTTCCAGCCCGCGGCCTCGAAGCGGCCGCAGTGCGCGAAGCCGCATGCGCGGTGCACGCCGATCGACGCGGCGTTGGCGCTGTCGCCGATCACGGCCAGCATCTGCCGCGCACCGGCGGCGGTGCAGCGCGCGACCAGCTCGGCCAGCAGCGCGCGACCGATGCCTCGTCCGGCGGCGTCGGGGTGCAGGTAGATCGAGTCCTCGACGCAGAAGCGGTACGCGCGCCGCGGCCGGAAGAGGTTCGCGTAGGCGTAGCCGACGACCCGCCCGGCCGATTCGGCCACCAGCCAAGGCAGGCCCTTGGCCAGCACGTCGTCGCGCCGGCGCGCGATCTCGCCGGCGTCGGGCGCGTCGAGCTCGAACGTGCCGGTGCCGTGCCGCACGTGGTGGGCATAGATCGCGGTGACGTGCTCGACGTCGTCGTCGCGGCTCGGGCGGATCAGCAAGGCGGGCATCGCTGGCGCAGTGAGGAAGCTGCGCGAGTCTATAATGTGCGGTTTCGGTGACGGCCCCGGCAGACAACGGCCGGCGGCGTATCTACGGCACCGAGCCTGCCCGCGAGCCGGCGTCGAGCGCCGGCTGCGGAACCGATCCGGCCGGCCTGCGTGTCTCCTGGCGCGGCGGATGCATCGAACACTTCGAGGTTTCGTTCATGGTCGTCATCCGACTCGCACGCGGCGGCGCGAAGAAGCGCCCCTTCTACAACATCGTCGTCGCCGACGCGCGTTCGCGCCGCGACGGGCGCTTCATCGAGCGCGTGGGCTTCTACAACCCGGTGGCTGCGGCCAACGAGGAAGGCCTGCGCGTGGCGATGGACCGCATCGGTTACTGGACCGGCGTCGGCGCGCAGCTGTCGCCCACCGTGGCGCGCCTGGTCGCGAAGGCCAAGGCCGCGGCCTGACCCCGACATCGAACGGCGATTCCCCCGCCGGCGCGGGCGCGAGCGGACGATGGCCGCGCCGACTGACGACGACATGCCCCCGTTTCCCGACGACGCGGTCGAAGTCGGCCGCATCGCCGGCGCGTGGGGCGTCAGAGGCGCCTTGCGCGTGCAGCCGTACGCGGCTTCGCCGCAGGCGCTGTTCGGCTCGCGGCGCTGGTTCCTGCGTCCACCCGAAGGGCCGCGCGCCGCGGCGCCGCTGCCCGTGCTGCTGCGCATCACGTCGGCGCGTGAGCACGGCCAGGCCATCGTCGCCAGTGCCGAGGGCGTCGCCGACCGCGATGCCGCCGAGGCGCTGCGCGGCGCACGCGTGTTCGTCTCGCGCGCCAGCTTCCCGACGCCGCAAGCCGGCGAGTATTACTGGGTCGACCTGATCGGCGCGCGTGTCGTCAACCGTGACGGCGTGGACCTCGGGCAGGTCCACGCGCTGATGGACCTCGGGCCGCACGCCGTGCTGCAGGTGCGCCCCGACGACCCGCAGGCCGAAGAGCGGCTGATTCCCTTCGTTGCGGCCTACGTCGACGACGTCGACGTCGCGGCCCGGCGCATCCGCGTCGACTGGTCGCTCGACTATTGAGCGGTGCCCCGCGCCGATGCGCTTCGACGTCGTCACATTGTTTCCCGAGCTGTTCGCGCCGCACCTGCAGCTCGGCGTCACGCGCCGGGCCTTCGACGCCGGGGGGCCGGTGCAGGTGCGGCTGTGGCCGCTGCGCGACTACGGCGAGGGCCCGTACCACCGCGTCGACGATCGCCCCTTCGGCGGCGGCCCGGGCATGGTGATGCTGGCGCAGCCGCTGCAGCGCGCGCTGGCCGACGTGCGCGCCGCGCGCAGTGCCGCCGGCGAGGCCGCAGCAGCGCCGGTGGTGCACTTCACGCCGACCGGCCGGCGGCTCGACCAGGCGCTGGTGCGCGAGATCGCCTCCGGTGCCGGCGCCGTGCTGCTGTGCGGCCGGTACGAGGGCATCGATCAGCGCCTGATCGACACCGAGGTCGACCTCGAGATCAGCCTGGGCGACTTCGTGCTCTCCGGCGGCGAGCTGCCCGCGCTGGTCCTGCTGGACGCCGTCGCGCGCCTGCAGCCGGGCGTGCTCGGCGACGAGCAGTCGCACGCCGACGACAGCTTCGACGCTGGCGGTCTGCTCGAAGGCCCCCACTACACGCGGCCCGAGGTGCTCGCGACCCGCCGCGGCGAGCTCGCCGTGCCGCCCGTGCTGCTGTCGGGACACCACGCGCGCATCGCGCGCTGGCGGCGTGAGCGTGCGCTCGAGACCACGGCGCGCCGCCGCCCCGACCTGATCGCCGCGGCGCGCGCGCAGGGCCGGCTCGACGCCGATGACGAGCGCTTCCTGTCGTCGCTCGGTTTGTCCCTATAATCGCGGGTTTTGCGATCCTCTGCGGGTCACCACGGTGCATGCCTGCAAAGAGGCGTGCGCCCGGTACCCGTCGTTGCGGTACCGAACGATCCATTCACAGCCGCCCGCACGATCGCCTCGGAGCCCCCATGGATCTGATCGCCACCCTCGAGCAGGAAGAAATCGCTCGCCTGAACAAGACCATCCCTGAATTCGCCCCTGGCGACACGGTGGTGGTCAACGTCAACGTCGTCGAAGGCAACCGCAAGCGCGTGCAGGCCTACGAAGGCGTCGTCATCGCCAAGCGCAACCGCGGGCTGAACAGCAGCTTCATCGTGCGCAAGATCTCCAGCGGCGAGGGCGTCGAGCGTACGTTCCAGCTGTACAGCCCGCTGATCGCGAGCATCGAGGTCAAGCGCCGGGGCGACGTGCGCCGCGCCAAGCTGTACTACCTGCGCCAGCGCAGCGGCAAGTCGGCGCGCATCAAGGAAAAGCTCGCCTGATGCCGCGGGCGGCGTGAGCGCGACGTGACCACGCCGCGCATCACCGACCCCGAAGCGGTGCCCGTCGTCGGCACCGACCACCACCTGCCTGCGATCCCGCCGCAGCGCCTGTGCGCGCCGGCGGTGCGTGCGCGTTTCGCCTGCGGGCGCGACTGGCAGCCCGAGATCGCCGGCGACGCGCGCGTGCTGCTGGACCGCGCGCCGGCACCGGCGGCGGTGCTGGTGCCGCTCGTCGAGCGCGACGAGCACCTGTCGGTGCTGCTGACGCGGCGCACCGCGCACCTGCGCGACCACGCCGGGCAGATCAGCTTTCCCGGTGGTCGCCAGGAAGACAGCGACGCCGACGCCGTGGCCGCCGCGCTGCGCGAGGCGCACGAGGAGGTCGGGCTGGCGCCGTCGCACGTCGAGGTCGTCGGCACGCTGCCGGTCTACACGACGATCACGGCGTTTCGCGTCACGCCCGTCGTCGCGCTGGTGCGCCCCGGCTTCGAACTCGCGCCGGACCCGTTCGAGGTGGACGAGGTGTTCGAGGTGCCGCTGCCGTTCCTGATGACGCCCGCGCACCACCGGCGGCATGCGTTCGAGTTCGGCGGGCAGCAGCGGCAGTTCCTGTCGATGCCGTGGACCGCGACCGGCGCCGACGGCGTCGCACGGCGCTACTTCATCTGGGGCGCGACGGCAGCGATGCTGCGCAACCTCTACCGCTTCCTCGCCGACGCGGCCTGAGCGCGACAGGCGCGCCGGTATCATCGCCTGCGATGAGTCTGCTGGCCGTCGTCATTGCGCTCGTGCTCGAGCAGCTCAAGCCGCTGCCGCGCGACAACCGCGTGCACGACGCGCTGATCGGATGGGTCGGCGGAACCGGTCGCAACTTCGACGCGGGCCGCGCCCACCACGCGGTGCTGGTGTGGACCATCGCCGTGGTGCTGCCGGCGCTGCTGGCCGCCGCGGTGCACCTGCTGCTCGCGTCGTGGAGCCTGCTCGCCGCGCTGGCGTTCGACGTCGCGGTGCTGTACGTCACGCTGGGCTTTCGCCAGTTCAGTCACTACTTCACCGGCATCCGCGACTGCCTCGAACGCGGCGACGAAGCCGGCGCCCGTGCGCTGCTGGCCGAGTGGCGCCACCTCGACGCGAGCGAGCTGCCGCGCACCGAGCTGCTGCGCCACGTGATCGAGCATGCGCTGCTGGCCGCGCACCGCCACGTCTTCGGCGTCTTCTTCTGGTTCGTCGTGCTGTCGGCGCTCGGTCTCGGCCCGGCGGGGGCGGTGCTGTACCGCATGGCCGAGTTCGCGAGCCGCTACTGGGCATTTCGCAGCCGCACCCTCGACGTGCCGGTCAACGAGCGGCTGCGCGAGCTGTCGCAGCGCCTGTTCGGCATCGTCGATCACGTGCCGGCGCGGTTGACGGCGTTCGGCTTCGCCGTCGTCGGCAACTTCGAGGAAGCCGTCGGCGGCTGGCGGCGCGATGCGATGCTATGGGCCCACCCCAACGAAGGTGTCATCCTCGCCGCCGCGGCCGGCGCCGTCGGGGTGCAGCTCGGCGGCAGCGCCGCGCCGGGCGTCACGCCCGACCGCTCGAAGACGTTCACGCGCGGCGCGGGCGTCGAGGCGGCGGGCGCCTCGGGCTCGACGCCCGGCGTGCCGCCGCAGCTGGGCCACCTGCAAAGCGTCGTCGCGCTGGTGTGGCGCGGTGTCGCGCTGTGGCTGCTGCTGCTCGCACTGCTGACCCTGGCCAACCTGCTGGGCTGAGCGCCGCGGCTCCAAGCCCGCCTGCGCGGGCTTGGACGGCGCGAAGGGGCCGAGCTCTGCGAGGCCCAGGGGCAAGCGCCGCGGCTCCACGCCCCGGCCCGCTGCGGGGACGCAGCGGGCCCTCGCCCGGTCCACGCCCGCGCAGGCGGGCGTGGAGCCGCCGGGCTTGGCCTGCGCGGGCTTGGACGGCGCGAAGGGGCCGAGCTCTGCGAGGCCCAGGGGCGAGCGCCGCGGCGCCAAGCCCCGGCGCCGTGCTCGGCGGGAGCACTGCCGGTGCTCGCCGTCTGCCGCGCTACACGAGGCCGAGCCGCCGGCTTTCGACGAATACCGGGTGCAGCTCGTCGCCGTCGGCGCTGACGGCGCGCCCGCGGCCCTGGCGCTTGGCCTCGTACAGTGCCTGATCGGCGCGGCGCAGCGCCTCGTCGAGCGACTCGTCGTCGCGCATCTGCACGACACCGAAACTCAGCGACAGCTGCGGCGTGCCGTGCTCGCGGGCCAGACGCTGCGCACGCTGCACGATGCGCGTGGCCACCGCCATCGCGTCGCGCAGGTCGGTGCGCGGCAGCAGCAGCGCGAACTCGTCGCCGCCGTGGCGGCCGGCGACGTCGTCGGCGCGCAGCGTCTCCTGCACGCAGCGCGCGACGAGGCGCAGCGCGCGGTCGCCCGCGGCATGGCCGAGCTCGTCGTTGATGCGCTTGAAATGGTCGATGTCGAACATCAGCACCGCCGCGCTGCGGCCGCCGGCCGACTGCAGCACGCGCCGCGCCAGCTCGCCGAAGTGGCGGCGGTTGGGCACCTGCGTGAGCATGTCGATGTTGGCCAGGTAGCGCAGCCGCCGGCGTGACTCGCGCAGTTCGTCGACGGTGCGCTCGTGCGTCAGCCCCATCGTCGCGAACGCCATCGCCGCGACGCTCAGCGCGCTGGCGAGCATCGACAGCGCGACGGGTGCGCCGGGCACCGCAGGGTCGTGGACCAGACTCGCGACCCACGTCGTGCCGTGCACGGCCGCCGCGCTGCCGACCAGGGCCACCAGCCGGCGCAGCGCCGCGCTGTGGCGACGTGCCGGTGCCCCGAACAGCACCCACGCGGCATGGGCGTGCACCACCGTCATCGCGCCGAGCCACGCGGTGCCGGGCGCGTGCGTGGCGCCGTCGGCCAGCGCCACCAGCAGCGCGATCGCGAGCACGCCGGCGTCGAAGCCCGGGTGGATCGGCGGGGGCTGACGGCCGTGGAAGCGGCGCACGCCGAGCACGACGAGCACCGGCCAGACGAGCAGCAGCACGGCGCCGAGTGTCGACGCCGGCATGCCGCCGCCGGTGAGCGCGAAGGCCGCGAGCCCGACCGCGGCGAGCCACTGCGCGGCGCTCCACGCACCGCGGCCACGGGCCTGCGGCTGTCCGGCCAGCATCGCGCTCGTCACCGCCGCGCACAGCAGTGCCACGCCGGCGGCGGCGAGCATCAGCGTGGGCAGGTGCACATCGGTGGCGACGAGCATGGCGCATTGTCGAGTCGCGCTCGGCAGTCGCGGTTCCGTCTTGAGGGTGCGGGATGCAACCAGATGCTGCGCGCCGCGCTGCGGCGTCACCGCCGGTCACAAGTGCGTGCGCCGGGGCGCGTGGCGTATCCTCGCGCCGATGTCTGCGCTGTTCGACGCCTTCTGGCGCGCCACCGCCTACTGCCTGCACCCGCGCGTGGTGCTGTGGTCGCTGCTGCCGCTGCTGCTGGCGTCGGCGGCGACGCTGGCGCTCGGTTACTTCTACTGGGAGGCGGCGGTGGCCGGCGTGCGCGCCACGCTCGACGGCTGGGCATTGACCGCGGCGCTGTTCCAGTGGCTCGAGTCGCTCGGTGCAGGCGGCTTGCGCGCGCTGCTGGCGCCGCTGCTCGTCGTCGCGCTGGCGGTGCCGGTGATCGTCGTCGTCGCGCTGCTGCTCGTCGCGGCGCTGATGACGCCGGCGCTCGTGTCGCTGGTGGCGCGGCGGCGCTTCCCGACGCTCGAGCGCCGCCACGGTGCGCCGCTGGCGCTGGGTGTCGCGCGTTCGCTTGCGCTGGGCGTGCTGGCGCTGGTACTGCTCGCCGCGAGTGTGCCGCTGTGGTTCGTGCCGCCGCTGGCGCTGCTGCTGCCGCCGCTGATCTGGGGCTGGCTCGCGTACCGCGTGCTGGCGTTCGACGTGCTCGCCGCGCACGCCAGCGCCGACGAGCGGCGCGCACTGCTGGCCGCGCACCGCTGGCCGCTGCTGGGCATGGGCCTGGTCACCGGCTACCTCGGCGCGGCGCCGTCGCTGCTGTGGGCGATGGGCGCGCTCGCGCTGATCTTCGCGCCGCTGCTCGCGGTGCTGTCGATCTGGCTGTACACGCTGGTGTTCGCGTTCTCGGCGCTGTGGTTCGCCCATTACGCGCTGGCGGCGCTGCAGGCGTGGCGCGCCGAACACGAACCCGTGCCCGACGTCGTGACGGTGAGCGCCGGCGGGGCCGGCGACGCGCCGCCCGCGCCCGAGCCACCGCTGCTGCCTCGACCCCAGCCATGAACTTCGGCCTCATCGTCATCGGCGACGAGATCCTGTCGGGCAAACGACAGGACAAGCACCTGTCCAAGGTGATCGAGCTGCTCGGCGCGCGCGGGCTGGCGCTCGCGTGGGCGCGCTTCGTCGGCGACGACCGCGCGCGCATCACTGCCACGCTGCGCGACGCGTTCGCCAGCGGTGACGTGGTGTTCTCGTGCGGCGGCATCGGCGCGACGCCCGACGACCACACGCGCCAGTGCGCCGCCGCCGCGCTCGGCGTGCCGCTCGAGCTGCACCCGCAGGCGCGCGAACTGATCCTCGAGCGCATGCGCGACGTCGCGGCGGAGCAGGGCGTGCCGTTCGAGCCCGACCGCCCCGACAACGTGCATCGCCTGAACATGGGCGTGTTCCCGCGCGGTGCGACGATCGTGCCGAACCCGTACAACAAGATTCCGGGCTTCTCGGTCGGCGACGTGCACTTCCTGCCGGGCTTTCCGGTGATGGCGTGGCCGATGATCGAGGGCCTGCTCGACGGCCGCTACGCCGCGCTGCACGGCAGCCAGCGCCAGACCGAACGCTCCGTGATCGTGATGGGCTCGATGGAGGCCACGCTCACGCCGCTGATGGAGGCCGTCGAGCGCGAGCACCCGGCGGTGCGCGTGTTCAGCTTGCCCAGCGTCGATCACCCGCAGTACGGCCGTCACATCGAGCTCGGCGTCAAGGGCCCGGCCGGCGAGGTCGAGGCGGCGTTCGCGCAGCTGCGCAGCGGCTTGCAGGTTCTGGGCGTCATGTTGGGCCCCGAAATGGTGCGCACTTGATCGGGGCGCGGCACCGCTTTGGTGTGCAGGCGCGGTGCGCACCCGTGCGACGACGTGCGGGTCGCGCCCCTGGATCGGGCATGCTTTCTGCTAGATTCTGGTGCGCCTTGGACGGCCGGTCACGGTCCTCCTCGAGCCGTCAAGTTTTTTCGATTCCACCCCACTGCAAGCGTCCCGCTAGGAGATTTCTGATGGCCAAGACCGTCGCCGACGTGATGAAGATGGTGAAGGACAACGAAGTCAAGTTCGTCGACTTCCGCTTCACCGACACCCGCGGCAAGGAACAACACGTCACCGTGCCCGTGGCGGCGTTCAACGAAGACAAGTTCACCGAAGGCCACGCCTTCGACGGCTCGTCGATCGCCGGCTGGAAGGGCATCGAGGCGTCGGACATGCTGCTGATGCCCGACCCGAACACCGCCAACATCGACCCGTTCTTCGAGGAGCCGACGCTGTTCATGACGTGCGACGTCATCGAACCGGGCGACGGCAAGCCCTACGAGCGCGACCCGCGCTCGCTGGCCAAGCGCGCCGAGGCGTACATGAAAGCCTCGGGCCTCGGTGACGCGGCGTACTTCGGCCCCGAGCCCGAGTTCTTCGTCTTCGACAGCATCCACTGGCACGTCGACATGTCGGGCTGCGGCGTGCGCATCGAGTCGGAAGAGGCGGCCTGGAGCACCGGCAAGGACTACGAAGGCGGCAACCGCGGCCACCGGCCGACCGTCAAGGGCGGCTACTTCCCGGTCCCGCCGATCGACAGCTTCCAGGACATGCGCTCCGAGATGTGCCTGCTGCTCGAGCAGATGGGCATCCCGGTCGAGGTGCACCACCACGAGGTCGCCACCGCCGGCCAGATGGAGATCGGCACCAAGTTCAGCACGCTGGTGCAGCGCGCCGACTGGCTGCAGCTGCAGAAGTACATCATCCACAACGTCGCGCACGCCTACGGCAAGACGGCGACCTTCATGCCCAAGCCCATCGTCGGTGACAACGGCAGCGGCATGCACGTGCACCAGTCGGTGTGGAAGGATGGCAAGAACCTGTTCGCCGGCGACGGCTACGCCGGGCTGAGCGAGTTCGCGCTGTACTACATCGGCGGCATCATCAAGCACGCGCGTGCACTCAACGCGATCACGAACCCCGGCACCAACAGCTACAAGCGCCTGGTGCCCGGCTTCGAGGCGCCGGTCAAGCTCGCGTACTCGTCGCGCAACCGCTCGGCGTCGATCCGCATCCCGTACGTCGCCAACCCGAAGGGCCGCCGCATCGAGTGCCGCTTCCCGGACCCGACGGCCAACCCGTACCTCGCGTTCAGTGCGATGCTGATGGCCGGTCTCGACGGCGTCGAGAACAAGATCCACCCGGGCGAAGCGGCCAGCAAGGACCTGTACCACCTGCCGCCCGAAGAAGACGCGAAGATCCCGACCGTGTGCTCGAGCCTCGACCAGGCGCTCGAGTACCTCGACAAGGACCGCGCGTTCCTGACCAAGGGCGGCGTGTTCACCGACGCCTTCATCGACGCCTACATCGAGCTGAAGATGCAGGAGGTCACGCGCTTCCGCATGACGACGCACCCGGTCGAGTTCGACATGTACTACAGCCTGTGACCGGTGGCCGCCGCTGCCGCGGCGCGCCGGCACAGCCCCGAAGGGACGGCCGCGGCCGTCCCTTTTCGTTCGGCTTTTCGGGCGATGCGCCGCCACCCCGTGCGCGACAATGCGCCAGCCGCGGCCCCTGTGCCCCGGACGGAGAACGACTCATGATGCGCTTGGGACCTGTGGCGCGCGGCGCCACGCTGGCGATGCTGTGGGCGCTGTCGTCGCTCGCTGCGGCGCAGTCCTCGGGCGTCGTCTACCGTTGCCCCGGTCCGCCCGACCTCTATACCGATGCGCTGACGCCCGAGGAAGCCAAGCAGAAGGGCTGCCGCACGATCGAGGGCGCGCCGATCACCGTGATGCGCTCGACGCCGCCACGCCCGCAGGCGTCGGCAGCGGCACCGGCGCCGGCGCCCGCCGCGCGCCCCGAGGGCAGCCGCGTGGATCCGGGCGAGCAGCGCGCGCGCGACAGCGAGCGCCGCGCGATCCTGCAGGCCGAGCTGCAGCGCGAGGAGCAGCGCCTGGCCGAGCTCAAGCGCGAGTACAACGACGGCCAGCCCGAGCGCCGCGGCGACGAGCGCAACTACGCGCGCTACCTCGAGCGCGTGGCCGGCATGAAGGCCGCGATCGAGCGCAAGGAAAGCGACATCGCGGCGATCAAGCGCGAGCTCGACAAGCTGCCGAACTGAGGCCGCCGATGGCGCTGCCGTTCGTCCGCCTGCCGGGCACGACCGGCCAGCCGCCGTACGATGCGTTCGACATGCTCGCGACGATGGTCGCCGTCGTGCGACCCGACGGCCAGTGCCTGTTCGTCAACGCCGCGTTCGAGACGCTGGTCGGGCTGTCGCGCAAGGCCGTCATCGGCAGCTCGGTGCTCGACTTCCTCGTCGACGGGCAGCCGCTGCGCGACGCGCTCACAGCCGTGGCGCGCAACGACTATGCGACCGGCCGCTTCGACGCCGTGGTCAGGCGCCCGCCCGGCTCGCACCCGGACCAGCTGCCGGTGCACGTCATCGTCAACCAGACCGAGCACGGCGACCGCATCGTCGTCGAGATGATCGAGATCGAGCAGCAGACGCGCCTGGACCGCGAGGAGCGCACGCTCGGCCAGGTCGAGGCGACGAAGGAGCTGATCCGCAACCTCGCGCACGAGATCAAGAACCCGCTGGGCGGCATCCGCGGCTCGGCGCAGCTGCTGCAGATGGAGCTGGGCAGCAAGGAGCTCACCGAGTACACGCAGGTCATCGTGCAGGAGGCCGACCGCCTGCAGGCCCTCGTCGACCGCCTGCTCGCGCCGCACCGCAAGGCGCAGGTGGTCGGCGACGTCAACATCCACGAGGTCTGCGAGCGCGTGCGTGCGCTCGTGCTCGCCGAGTTCCCGCAGGGGCTGGCCGTCGAGCGCGACTACGACATCTCGCTGCCGGAGTTCCGCGGCGACCGTGAGCAGCTGATCCAGGCGGTGCTCAACATCACGCTCAACGCGGCGCAGGCGCTCGAGCCGCGGCGCGCCGCCGGCGACGCGGTGATCTGGCTGCGCACGCGCGCCGCACGCCAGGTCACGATCGGCAAGACGCGCTGGCGTTTGGCACTGGAATTGCATATCGAGGACAACGGCCCGGGCATCCCGGCGTCGATCCGCGATCGCATCTTCTACCCGCTGGTGTCGGGGCGCGACGGCGGGTCGGGGCTGGGGCTGACGCTGGCGCAGACGTTCGTGCAGCAGCACCAGGGCACGATCGAGTGCGACAGCCAGCCGGGCCGCACGGTGTTCAAGATCACGATCCCCCTGCCGTAGCGGACCGCCCCACCGAATGAAACCCATCTGGATCGTCGACGACGACCAATCGATCCGCTTCGTGCTCGAGAAGGCGCTGGCGCGCGAGCAGCTGCCGGTGCGCTCGTTCACCAACCCGCGCGACGTGCTCGCCGCGCTCGACACCGACGAGCCGCAGGTGCTCGTCAGCGACATCCGCATGCCCGGCGGCTCGGGCATCGACCTGCTCGGCAAGGTCAAGGAACGGGTGCCGCGCGTGCCGGTCATCATCATGACCGCCTACTCCGACCTCGACAGCGCGGTGTCGGCGTTCCAGAGCGGCGCTTTCGAGTACCTGCCCAAGCCGTTCGACGTGCCCAAGGCCGTCGAGCTGATCCGTCGCGCCGTCGACGAGAGTCTGCGCGAGGCGGTGCAGGCCGAGCGCGCGGCCGAGACCCCCGAGATGCTCGGCCAGGCGCCGGCGATGCAGGATGTGTTCCGCGCCATCGGGCGGCTGAGCCAGAGCCACGTCACGGTGCTGATCACCGGGGAGAGCGGCACCGGCAAGGAGCTCGTCGCGCGCGCGCTGCACCGGCACAGCCCGCGCGCGGGCGGCCCGTTCGTCGCGATCAACACCGCCGCGATCCCGAAGGACCTGCTCGAGAGCGAGCTCTTCGGCCACGAGCGCGGCGCCTTCACCGGCGCACAGACGATGCGCCGCGGCCGCTTCGAGCAGGCCGAGGGCGGCACGCTGTTCCTCGACGAGATCGGCGACATGCCGTTCGACCTGCAGACGCGGCTGCTGCGCGTGCTCTCCGACGGCCAGTTCTACCGCGTCGGCGGCCACCAGCCGCTCAAGGCCAACGTGCGCGTGATCGCCGCGACGCACCAGAACCTCGAGGAGCGCGTCAAGCAGGGCGCCTTCCGGGAAGACCTGTTCCACCGCCTCAACGTGATCCGCCTGCGGCTGCCCGCGCTGCGCGAGCGGCGCGAGGACATCCCGATGCTCGCGCGCTTCTTCCTGGCCAAGAGTGCCCGGGAGCTCGGCGTCGAGGCCAAGCGCATCTCCGACGCCGCGCTCGCGCGGCTGATGGCGTTCGACTTCCCGGGCAACGTGCGCCAGCTCGAGAACATCTGCCACTGGCTGACCGTGATGGCGCCGGCGCAGGTCATCGAGCCGAAGGATCTGCCGCCCGAGTTGCAGCCCCCCGGCGAGGCGGCGCCCGCGCCGGCCGCGGCACCCGCCCCCGGCAGCGCCGAGGCGGCCGCCGTCGCGCCGTCGCCGGCGGCGCCGCCCGTCGCCGCGCCGACTCCGCTCCCCCAGCCGGCCGCGGAGCCTGCCGCCCCGTCGCCCGGCTGGCTGCACGACCTCGAGCGCGAGGCGCGCGCGATGCTGCACGCCGGCGCGCCCGAGGTGTGGGATGCGCTGACGCGCCAGTTCGAGGCGCGGCTGATCCGTACCGCGCTCGAGGTCACGCGCGGCCGCCGCATCGAGGCGGCGCAGAAGCTCGGCATCGGCCGCAACACGATCACGCGCAAGATCCAGGAGCTGGGCCTCGACGACGAGTGAGCCGGGCGCGCGCCCGGCGGCGTGCGTTCAGACGGCCAACTCGACGATCACCGGCGCGTGGTCGCTCGGCCGCTCGGCCTTGCGCGGCGCCTTGTCGATCGTGCACGCCGTCACCCGCGGCCGCAGCGCCTCGCTGACCAGCACGTGGTCGATGCGCAGGCCCTGGTTCTTGCGGAACGCGAGGTTGCGGTAGTCCCACCACGTCCAGCTCTTGGGCGGCTGCTCGAACAGGCGGAACGCGTCGACGAGGCCCACGCCGAGCAGCTCGCGGAAGTGCGCGCGCTCCTCGTCGGTGCAGTGGATCTGCCCGGCCCACGCGACGGGGTCGTAGACGTCGCGGTCCTCGGGCGCGATGTTGAAGTCGCCGAGCAGCACGAGCTGCGGGTGTGCGGCGAGTTCGGCCTTGACCCAGTCGCGCAGCGCCTCGATCCAGCGCAGCTTGTAGGCGAACTTGTCGCTGCCCGGCGCCTGGCCGTTGGGGAAGTAGGCGTCGATCAGCCGCACGCCGCCGACGGTGGCCGCGATCACGCGCGCCTGGTCGTCGTCGAAGCCGGGGATGTTGCGCACGACGTCGGTGGCGTCACCCGCGCCGGCCTTCGTCAGCAGCGCGACGCCGTTGTAGGTGCGCTGGCCGAACCACTGCGCGCGGTAGCCCGCGGCCTCGATCTCGGCGGCGGGGAACTTGTCGTCGGTGAGCTTGGTTTCCTGCAGCGCGATCGCGTCGACCGGGTTCGCGGCCAGCCACGCGAGCAGCTGCGGCAGCCGCACCGCGAGCGAGTTGACGTTCCAGGTGGCGAGCTTCATCGGCAGCGGCTTGTCGGGCGGGCGGTGGTGCGCATTGTCGCGGTTCCCCCGGTGGCGCGTTTGGCGCGCCGGGCACGACAGGGCGGGACTGCGGCCGCGGCGCGTCAGCCCGCCCGTTCCAGCAGCGTCGGCAACGGCGCGCCCAGATCGAGCGGCGCCGTGAACTCGCGCTTGGGCCCGGCGTAGCCGTCGAAGCAGCGCCGGTGCGCCGCCAGCGACAGCGGCCCCTCGCGCGTGTCGTAGGCGGCGACCCAGTCGAGCAGCAAGGGCAGGTTCGCGTCCTGCTCGGCCTGCGAGGCGTACTTGTGCGGCTCCCACGGCCGTGCGCGGCAGTGCGCGAGGCACGCCGCGGTGCCGGGGTTCAGGAACACGAGCCGCGGGCCGAAGGCCAGCGCCGCGTCGACGAGGTGCGCGTAGCAGCCCTCGACCACCCACTGCGCGTGCTGCCGGCAGAACGCGCGCACGTCGTCGATCGCCTGCGCGTCGGGCCGCGGCTGCGCCGGCGCGCCGGGCTGCCACGCGACGGTGTCGAGGTCCAGCACCCGCACGCCGTGCCGCGCGGCCAGGTGGCGCGCGAGGGTGGACTTGCCGGAACCGGCGTTGCCGAGGATCGCGATGCGAAGGCAATCCATGGTCGACACCTCAGCGAGACCGTGATCTGCCGTGCCAGCCGCTGCAGTGGCCATCAACCCGCGCGCCGACGCACCTCGGCGGCCCGCCAGCCCTCGTGCACGAGCACGACCGCTGCGAGCGCCGCTGCCATCTCGGGCAGGCCCGCAGCCGCGAGCCCGGCCACCGCGGCGCCAAAGACGGCGAGTTCGACGCCCAGTCGCACCGGCCAGCCCGCCGCGACCCACGCCTTTGGTGACACGAGCGCGCCCCATAGTACGGCCGCAGCGAGCGGTGCCGCGATGGCCAGCACGACAGCCGTCAACGGCGTGGCTCCGGCGCGCGCACCCCAGACCGCCAAGGCCGCCAGCGCGGCGAGTTCCAGCAGGAACCGCAGGGTGAGGTTCATCGGGCTCACGGAAGTTGGCGTCTGCTAAGGAAGGTCTGCATAACTCCCGGGCAAGTCTGCTACCGCGGGCGGTGAAGAGCGGCGATGATGGCGAGCATGCAGCAAGCTGAACTCGGACTGAACCTGAGCACCAAGCGCACACGCAGGCGCGAATTCCTGGCGCAGATGGAGCGCGTGGTGCCATGGGCGGCGCTGGAAGCGCTGATCGCGCCGCATGCGCCCGAGGGCCGCCGCGGCCGCCCGCCGTTTTCGGTGCGCACGATGCTGCGCATCCACTTCATGCAGCAGTGGTTCACGCTCAGCGACCCGGCGATGGAAGAGGCGCTGCACGACGTGCCGCTGTTTCGCGAGTTCGCAGGGTTGAACTTCGAGACGCGTCTTCCTGACGAGAGCACGATCCTGCGCTTTCGTCACCTGCTGGAGAAGCACAAGCTCGCCGAGCAGATCCTGCACACCGTCAACGAGATGCTGCACGCCAAGGGCCTGCTGCTCAAGGCAGGCACCGTCGTTGACGCCACGCTGATCGCCGCACCGAGCTCGACCAAGAACGACCGCGGGCAGCGCGACCCGGAAATGCACCAGACGAAGAAGGGCAACCAGTGGTACTTCGGGATGAAGGCGCACATTGGCGTGGACGCCGACAGTGGGCTGGTGCACACCGTCAAGGGCACGGCGGCCAACGTCAACGACGTGGTCGAGGCCAACGGCCTGCTGCACGGCGAGGAGACCCACGCCTTCGGCGACGCGGGCTACCAGGGAGCGGCCAAGCGGCCCGACGCGCGCGAAGACGTGCAGTGGCACGTGGGTATGCGCCCTGGCAAACGCCGCGCGCTGGACAAGACGCGCAAGGTCGATGCGCTGGTCGAGCAACTCGAGCGTCTGAAGGCCAGCATCCGAGCCAAGGTCGAACACCCGTTCCGTCTCATCAAGCGGCAGTTCGGGCACGTGAAGGTGCGCTACCGCGGTCTGGCGAAGAACACTGCGCAGCTGAGGACGCTGTTTGCGCTGTCGAACCTGTGGATGGCGCGCCGAGCCTTGCTGGTACTGGACGGACAAGTTCGCCCGAAAGTTGGCAATGTGGCCTGAAACGAGGCGCAAAGACCGCGCAGGCGGCTTGAATGAGGTCGGCGCACGGCGTCGACGGGTCGAAAACGCCCAATTCGCTTCTTTCGAGAGCGCGTCGATGCTGTGCAAGGTCACTTGTTCAGACCTTCCTTAGATCGAAATCCTGCAACGACACTATCGGCATCGCCCCCCCCCCCCCCCCCCCGAACAGCGAGTGTTCACGCGGGGCGGCGGATTTATTCGGGGCAAACTATTTCTTCCGACTCTTCTCTTGAAGTAGTGCCTCGGCAACCCAGAAGAATTCCGTGAGCGGATTGGCGCGACATAATTCATCAGCATAAGCCAGAAACTCATTCAATGGGAGTGCAACAGATAATTTGTTTGCGTTTGAAATATAAATATTTCTACCCGTTGCAAAACCAAGAAACCATTGGTGGTAAATAGTATCCAGCCAGCGGTCCTGCTTTCTCCTAGCTGCGAGATAGTCGCCGCAACCCTTGGCCCCAACACCCCATGTTCCGATCCCCTCTTGGTTCTCCTCAGCGGCGCTCGTCGGCGTCCATATGCTTAGCAAGATGACAACGAACAGGAAGAGAGTGACAGGTTTCAAAGCTTTCCTTTTCATCGATTTTCCCCTTGGCGATCACACGAAGAATTCTCGCCTCAAAGAGGTAATTAAAATAGCCGCCCCCTATCGACTCCGTCGCGGGCTCTCTTTTAAGGATTCCCAGCAGAAAAATCCGAGACCCCATCGGATGATCTGAACGGGCCCTTTCGCGGCTCTATGCCGTTTTGTGTGGAAACGCTTCGCGTCATGTTGGCATCGCCGGCGCGAACGGACTGGCCGGCAGGTGCTTGAGCTTGGACAT
>NZ_JALBGB010000014.1:0-91054 GCF_022631395.1 Calidifontimicrobium sp. SYSU G02091 | reverse complement strand
GTCGGTACGTCGCAAGCGCCGACCGACCGCCATCGTGGATAACCCTGCATCACCTCACTTCGCAAGCTGAAGGGAGGGTAGTCCAGTGAGCCGCGCCGCGCTTGCGCTCGGCTCGCGGCTCGCGTCGTGGTGGCAGCGCCTGCGGCCGGCGCGCCGCGACGCGCCCACCGCGCTGCCGGTGCGCGACGGGCTGCGCCGCCGCAGCGCCGAGCCGGTGCGCGTGGCCGGCTTCGACCGCACGCTGGTGTGGGTCACCGCGGGCCTGCTGCTGCTCGGCCTCGTGATGGTCTATTCGGCGTCGGTCGCGCTGCCCGACAACCCGCGCTTCGCGCGCTACACGTCGACGCACTTCCTGTCGCGCCACGCGCTGTCGATGGCCATCGGGCTGGTCGTCGCGCTGGCCGTCGTGCAGGTGCCGATCGCGGTGTGGGAGAAGTGGGCCAACGCGCTGTTCGGCGCCGCGCTCGTGCTGCTGGTCGTCGTGCTGGTGCCGCACGTGGGCGTCGAGGTCAACGGCGCGCGGCGCTGGATCCCGCTCGGGCTGATGAACTTCCAGCCCAGCGAGCTGGCCAAGCTCGCGATCGCGATGTACGCCGCCGGCTACATGGTGCGCAAGATGGACGCGCGGGAGCACTTCATGCGCGCCGTCGCGCCGATGGCGGTGGCATTGGCCGTCGTCGGGCTGCTGCTGCTGGCCGAGCCCGACATGGGCGCGTTCCTCGTCATCGCGACGATCGCGATGGGCATCCTGTTCCTCGGCGGCGTCAACGGGCGCATGTTCGCGCTCAGCGTCGCGGTGCTGCTCGGCTCGTTCGTGCTGATGATCGTCGTCAGCCCCTGGCGCGCCGAGCGCATCTTCGCGTACCTCGATCCGTGGAACCCGGCGTATGCGCAGAGCAAGGCGTACCAGCTGACGCACTCGCTGATCGCGTTCGGCCGCGGCGAGATCTTCGGCCAGGGGCTGGGCGCCAGCGTCGAGAAGCTGCACTACCTGCCCGAGGCGCACACCGACTTCCTGATGGCCGTCGTCGGCGAGGAACTCGGCTTCGTCGGCGTGTTCGCCGTCATCGCGGCGTTCTTCTGGCTCACGCGGCGCATCTTCATGATCGGCCGGCAGGCGATCGCGCTCGACCGCCTGTTCGCCGGACTGATGACGCAGGGCATCGGCCTGTGGATCGGCGCGCAGGCCTTCATCAACATCGGCGTCAACCTCGGCGTGCTGCCGACCAAGGGGCTGACGCTGCCGCTGATGAGCTACGGCGGCTCGGCGATCCTGATGAACCTGGCCGCCCTGGCGATCGTGCTGCGCGTGGACATCGAGAACAGAACCCTCATGCGCGGAGGCCGCGCATGAAGGGTTCTGTTCCGGCGAAGGCTCATGTCGCGAAGCGACGTGAAGCGCGCGCAGCGCGCGTGCCGCAGCCAGAATCGGCAGCTCATGCGCGGAGGACGTGCATGAGCTGGCGCCGGGCCGCCCCAAGCCAGCTCGCCCCCTTGGGGGGCGGGCGCGCAGCGCCCAGGGGGCTCGCATGAGCCACCTCGTGATCATGGCCGCCGGCACCGGGGGGCACGTGATTCCCGGTCTGGCCGTGGCGCGCGAGATGCAGCGCCGCGGCTGGAGCGTGAGCTGGCTCGGCACGAAGGAGGGCATGGAGAACCGCCTCGTGCCGCCGGCCGGCATCGCGCTCGACACGATCGGCTTCAGCGGACTGCGCGGCAAGGGCTGGCTGCACACGCTGACCGGCGGCCTGCGCCTGCTCAACGCGTTCGGCGAATGCCTCGCGATCCTGCGCCGGCGCGGCGCCGACGCCGTACTCGGCATGGGCGGCTACGTGTGCTTCCCGGGCGGGCTGATGGCGTCGCTGCTGAACAAGCCCCTCGTGCTCGTCAACGCCGACGCCGCGCTGCTGCTGAGCACGAAGGCGCTGCTGCCGGTGGCCGACCGCGTCGCGTTCGGCTTCGACGGCGCCGCAGCGGCGACGACGAAGCGCAGCGTCGTCACCGGCAACCCGGTGCGCGCCGAGATCGAGGCGCTGCCGCCGCCGGCGCAGCGCTTCGCCGGACGCGAGGGGCCGCTCGCGCTGCTCGTGGTCGGCGGCAGCCTCGGCGCGCAGGTGCTCAACCGCACGCTGCCGGCGGCGCTCGCGCGCCTCGCGCCGCACGAGCGTCCGCGCGTGACGCACCAGACCGGCGCGGCACAGCACGCCGAAGTCGTCGCGGCCTACGCCGCCGCCGGCGTCGAAGCCGAGGTGCTGCCGTTCATCGACGACATGCACCGGCGCCTTGCCGAGGCCGACCTCGTCGTGTGCCGTGCCGGCGCGATCACCGTCAGCGAGCTGTGCGCCGCCGGCGTGCCGTCGGTGCTGGTGCCGTTCGTCGTGCGTACGACGGCGCACCAGCGCGACAACGCGCAGTTCATGGCGCAGCACGGCGCGGCGATCCACCTGCCGCAGGACGAACTGACGCCCGAGCGGCTGGCCGAGGTGCTGCGCGGCCTCGACCGCAGTGTGCTGCTGGCGATGGCGCACAAGGCGCACGCGCTCGCGCGCCCGCGTGCGGCGGCGCGCGTGGCCGACGAGATCGAACGGCTGGTGAGAAAGGCCGGCGCATGAAGCACGCCGTCAAGCACATCCACTTCGTCGGCGTCGGTGGCGCCGGCATGAGCGGGATCGCCGAGATCCTGCACAACCTCGGCTACACCGTGTCGGGCTCCGACCAGAGCGATACCGCGACGACGCGGCGCCTGGCGCAGCTGGGCATGCGCGTGGCGATCGGCCACGACGCCGCGCACATCGCCGGCGCCGACGCCGTCGTCGTCTCGACCGCCGTGCGCGGCGACAACCCGGAAGTGATCGCCGCGCGCGCCAAGCGCATCCCCGTCGTGCCGCGCGCCGTGATGCTCGCCGAGCTGATGCGGCTGCGCAAAGGCATCGCGATCGCCGGCACGCACGGCAAGACGACGACGACGTCGCTGGTCACGAGCGTGCTCGCCGCCGCCGGCGTCGACCCGACGTTCGTGATCGGCGGCAAGCTGCAAAGCGCCGGCGCGAATTCGCGCCTGGGCTCGGGCGAGTACATCGTCGTCGAGGCCGACGAGAGCGACGCGTCGTTCCTGAACCTCAGCCCGATCCTGTCGGTCGTCACCAACATCGACGCCGACCACATGGACACCTACGGCCACGACTTCGCGCGGCTGAAGCAGGCCTTCGTCGACTTCCTGCACCGCATGCCGTTCTACGGCGCGGCGATCCTGTGCGGCGACGACCCCGGCGTGCGCTCGATCGTGCCGCTGGTGTCGCGCCCCGTCGTGACCTACGGCCTCGGCCCCGAGGTGCAGGTGCGCGCCGTCGACGTGCAGGCGCTGCCCGGCGGGCAGATGCGCTTCGTCGCGCAGCGGCGCAACGGCGTCGCGATGCCCGACCTGCCGGTGACGCTGAACCTGCCCGGCGAGCACAACGTGCGCAACGCGCTCGCGGCGATTGCGGTGGCCGCCGAGATCGAGCTGCCCGACGAGCCCGTCGTGCGGGCGCTGGCGCAGTTCGGCGGCGTCGGGCGGCGCTTCGAGCGCTACGGCGAGGTGCCGGCGCACGGCGGCGGCACCTTCACGCTGATCGACGACTACGGCCACCACCCGGCCGAGATGGCGGCTGTGCTCGCCGCCGCGCGCGGCGCATTCCCGGGCCGCCGCCTCGTGCTCGCGTTCCAGCCGCACCGCTACACGCGCACGCGCGACTGCTTCGAGGACTTCGTCAAGGTCATGGGCCAGGCCGACGCCGTGCTGCTGACCGAGGTCTACCCGGCCGGCGAGGCGCCGATCGTCGCCGCCGACGGCCGCTCGCTCGCGCGCGCGCTGCGCGTGGCGGGCCGCGTCGAGCCGGTGTTCGTCGACGACGTCGCGGCGCTGCCGCAGGCCATCGTCGACGTCGCGCGCGACGGCGACGTCGTGATCGTGATGGGCGCCGGCTCGATCGGCGCCGTGGCCGCGCAGGTGCGTGCGCTGGCGGAAGGACGGACCCCATGAGCGACGCGATCGATGCGAAGGCGCTCGGCAAGGTCGCCGTGCTGATGGGCGGCACCAGCGCCGAGCGCGAAGTCAGCCTGATGTCGGGCAGCGGCGTGCTGCACGCGCTGCGGGCGCAGGGCGTCGACGCCTACGCGTTCGACCCGGCCGCGCGCGAGCTGTGCGACCTCAAGGCCGAGGGTTTCACGCGCGTGTTCATCGCGCTGCACGGCCGCCACGGCGAGGACGGCACGGTGCAGGGCGCACTCGAGCTGCTGGGCATCCCCTACACCGGCAGCGGCGTGATGGCCAGCGCGATCGCGATGGACAAGGTGATGACCAAGCGCGTGTGGCTCGCCGAGGGGCTGCCGACGCCGCGCTGGGTGCTGCTCGCACCCGGCGAGCACGGTGCGGCGCGCGTGCGCGCAGTGCCCGACGAGCTCGGCCTGCCGCTCGTCGTCAAGCCGCCGCGCGAGGGTTCGTCGATCGGCGTGACCAAGGTCCAGGGCTACTCGCAGATGCTCGAGGCGGTGCAGCTGGCCGCGCGCTACGACCCCGACGTGCTGTGCGAGGAGTTCATCGACGGCGAGGAGGTCACCTGCCCGGTGCTCGGCGAGGGCGACGCCGCGGTCGCGCTGCCGGTGATCCGCATCGTCGCGCCCGAGGGCGCGTACGACTACCAGCACAAGTACTTCACCGACGACGTGCGCTACCTCGTGCCCAGCGGCCTGCCCGAGGCCGAGGAGCGCGAGATCCAGCGCCTGACGCTGGCCGCGTACCGAACCCTCGGCTGCCGCGGCTGGGGGCGCGCCGACCTGATGGTGCGCGCGTCGGACCGCCGGCCGTTCCTGCTCGAGATGAACACCTCGCCGGGAATGACGGGCCACTCGCTGGTGCCGATGTCGGCCAAGGCCGCCGGCATCGGCTACGAGCAGCTGTGCCTGCGGCTGCTGGCCGACGCGCGGCTGGACACGCCGCTGCCCGCGAACGCGTGACGACGATGGCTGCGCGCACCGCCCGCCCCGAACCGCTGCCGGCCGACGTGCGGCTGACGAACGCCGTCGCCGACGCGATCTTCGCGCTCGTCGCGCTCGTGCTGCTCGCCGCCGCGCTCGCGTGGGTCGCGCGCCAGCCGGCCTTCGCGCTGCGCGAGCTGGCCGTCGACGGCGGCATCGTGCGCGCTGCCGAGCCGGCGCTGCGCGCGGCCGCCGCGCCGTACCTGGGCAGCGGGTTCTTCGCGCTCGACCTCGCGGCGATGCGCGCGGCCTTCGAGGCGGTGCCGTGGGTGCGCCAGGCGGTGGTGCGCCGCGTGTGGCCCGACCGCGTGCGCGTGACGCTCGTCGAGCACGAGGCGGTCGCGCTGTGGGCCGGCGACGACGGCAACGAGCGGCTGGTCAACACGTACGGCGAGGTCTTCGAGGCCAACGTCGGCGACGTCGAGGACGAGCACCTGCCGCGCTTCGAGGGCCCCGAGGGCAGCGCGGCGCGCGTGCTCGCGATGTACCGCGTGCTGGTGCCGGTGCTGGCGCCGATGGGGGCGCGCATCGAGACGCTGCGCGTGAGTGCGCGCGGCTCGTGGCGCGTCGCGCTCGACAGCGGCGCGACGATCGAGCTCGGCCGCGGCCAGTGGCCCGACGAGGCCGCCGAGGTGCGCGCGCGCGCCGAGCGCTTCGTGCGCACCGTCGACCAGGTCGCCCGGCACTACCAGCGCCGCCTGCTGCACGCCGACCTGCGCCACGCCGACGGCTACGCCGTGCGGCTCGAAGGCATCACCACGACCACGACGCCGCCCACCCCGAGATAGACCATGGCCAAGGAATACAAGGATCTCGTCGTCGGACTCGACATCGGCACCGCCAAGGTGATGGCGGTGGTCGCCGAGGTGCTGCCCGACGGCGAGCTGCGCGTCGCCGGGCTCGGCGTGTCGTCGTCGCACGGCCTCAAGCGCGGCGTCGTCGTCAACATCGACGCGACGGTGCAGAGCATCCAGCAGGCGCTCAAGGAGGCCGAGATGATGGCCGCCTGCAAGATCACGCGCGTCTACACCGGCATCACCGGCAGCCACATCCGCGGCCAGAACTCGACCGGGATGGTCATCGTGCGCGACCGCGAGGTCTCGCCGGCCGACGTGACGCGCGTCGTCGACCTCGCGAAGACGATCCACATCCCGAACGACCAGCGGCTGCTGCACGTCGAGCCGCAGGAGTTCGTCATCGACGGCCACGAGGTCAAGGAGCCGATCGGCATGAGCGGCGGCCGCCTCGAGGTCAAGGTGCACATCGTCACCGGCGCGCAGAGCGCGGCCGAGAACATCGTCAAGTGCGTGCGCCGCTGCGGGCTCGAGGTCGAGATGCTGGTGCTCAACGCCAGCGCGTCGAGCCACGCGGTGCTCACCAGCGACGAGAAGGACCTCGGCGTCGCGCTCGTCGACATCGGCGCCGGCACGACCGAGGTGCAGATCTACACCGACGGCAGCGTGCGCCACACCGCGGTGATCCCGATCGCCGGCGACCTGATCACGAGCGACATCGCGATGGCGCTGCGCACGCCGACCAAGGACGCCGAGGAGATCAAGGTCGAGCACGGCGTGGCCAAGCAGCTGCTGGCCGACCCGGCCGAGCAGGTCGAGGTGCCGGGGCTGGGCGACCGTGCGCCGCGCATGCTCAGCCGCCAGGCGCTGGCGGGCGTGATCGAGCCGCGCGTCGAGGAGATCTTCAGCCTCGTGCACCAGGTCATCCGCGACAGCGGCTACGAGGAGCTGCTGAGCTCGGGCATCGTGCTCACCGGCGGCAGCGCCGTGATGCCGGGCATGGTCGAGCTCGGCGAGGACATCTTCCTCAAGCCGGTGCGCAAGGGCGTGCCGACCTACGCCGGCGCGCTGTCGGACATGGTGGCCAACCCGCGCTCGGCCACCGTGATGGGGCTACTCGAGGAGGCACGGCTGGCGCGCACGCGCGGGCTGCGCGCGGCGCAGCAGGCCGGCTCGGTGAAGAACTTCGTCACGCGTGCGAAGGACTGGTTCCTGGGGAACTTCTGACGGAGGGCCCGCGCATGAAGGTCACAAGAATGGGGCGACGACGACGAGGCGCTCGACCCCGCGCTCTTTGGATGACGACGGCGACGTCGGTTGGTTTGGCTGGTTCGGATGGCAACTGCACACAGGAGGTCCAAATGCCCATCGAAATGATCGAGGAGTTCCACGAAGGCACGCAGATCCGCGTGATCGGCGTCGGCGGCGGCGGCGGCAACGCCGTCGAGCACATGATCGAGCACGGCGTGCAGGGCGTGCAGTTCATCTGCGCGAACACCGACGCGCAGGCGCTCAACCGCAGCAGCGCGCCGCACCTGATCCAGCTCGGCGCGACCGGTCTCGGCGCGGGCGCCAAGCCCGAGGCTGGGCGTGCCGCGGCCGAGGAGGCGGCCGACCGCATCCGCGAGGCGATCGACGGCGCGCACATGCTGTTCATCACGGCCGGCATGGGCGGAGGCACCGGCACCGGCGCCGCGCCGGTGATCGCGCGCATCGCCAAGGAGATGGGCATCCTGACGGTGGGCGTCGTCACGAAGCCGTTCGAGTTCGAAGGCAAGCGCCGGATGCAGGCCGCCGACCAGGGCGTGGCCGAGCTCGAGGCCAACGTCGACAGCCTGATCGTCGTGCTCAACGAGAAGCTGCTCGAGGTGCTCGGCGACGACGTCACGCAGCACGAGGCGTTCGCGCACGCCAACGACGTGCTGAAGAACGCGGTGGGCGGCATCAGCGACATCATCCACGTGCGCGGCCTCGTCAACGTCGACTTCGAGGACGTCAAGACGGTGATGAGCGAGCCGGGCAAGGCGATGATGGGCACCGCGCAGGCCGGCGGCCCCGACCGCGCGAGCAAGGCCGCCGAGGCGGCGGTGGCGTGCCCGCTGCTCGAGGGCGTCGACCTCAGCGGCGCACGCGGCGTGCTGGTGCTGATCGCCGCGAGCAAGGCCACCTTCAAGCTCAACGAGAGCAAGAAGGTGATGGACTGCATCCGCCGCTACGCCGCCGACGACGCACACGTGATCTTCGGTGCCGCCTACGACGAGGAACTCGGCGACCAGATGCGCGTGACCGTCATCGCGACCGGGCTGACCCCGGCCACGCGGCGCCAGCAGGTGCCGATCAGCGTCGTGCACACGGCGCCGGTCGTGCGCTCGGGCACCGACGGGCTGCCGGTGCTGAACCAGACGGTCGGCGCGCCGGCCGCCGTCGCGACGCCGGCGGCGCCGGCCACCGACTACGCCGGCCTCGCGGTGCCCAGCGTCTGGCGCCACGGCCGCACCGCGGCGGCCAAGGTCGACGCGCTGGTCAGCAACGGGATGGACGAGATCGAGATCCCGGCGTTCCTGCGCAAGCAGGCGGACTGAGGGACCACCCCCTACGCGCTGCGCGCGCCCCCTCGAGGGGCCGAGCCCGGACACGAAGCGTCCAGTGGACGCTTCGTGCCTGGCGAGGGGCTGGGCCGCAGGGCCCGGCGCGGCCTGCAAGGCCCGCCAGCGCACTGGCGAAGCCGGATGCGCGGCGGCCGCTCGAAAGGGCGGCCGCCGCCGTCTTCAGTGGCCGATGATCTTCGCGAGGAAGTCGCGCGTGCGCTCGCTCTTGGGCTGCGCGAAGAACTCGCGCGGCGGGCCCTGCTCGACGATCTGCCCCTGGTCCATGAAGATCACGCGGTCGGCCACCGCCTTCGCGAAGCCCATCTCGTGCGTGACGCACAGCATCGTCATGCCCTGGCCGGCGAGCTCGATCATCACGTCGAGCACTTCCTTGATCATCTCCGGGTCGAGCGCCGAGGTCGGCTCGTCGAACAGCATGATCTTCGGCGTCAGGCACAGCGCGCGCGCGATCGCGACGCGCTGCTGCTGACCGCCCGACAGCTGCAGCGGGTACTTCTGGGCCTGCTCGGCGATGCGCACGCGCTGCAGCTGCTGCATCGCGCGCTCCTCGGCCTCCTTCTTCGGCACGTGGTCGACCCACATCGGCGCGAGCGTCAGGTTCTCGAGCACCGTCAGGTGCGGGAACAGGTTGAACTGCTGGAACACCATGCCGACGCGCTTGCGCACCTGCTCGATCGCGCGTGCGTCGTCGGTCAGCGCGATGCCGTCGACCGTGATGCGGCCCTGCTGGAACTCCTCGAGCGCGTTGATGCAGCGGATCAGCGTCGACTTGCCCGAGCCCGACGGCCCGCAGATCACGATGCGCTCGCCGCGCGTGACGTCGAGGTCGATGTCACGCAGCACGTGGAAGCTGTGGCCGTACCACTTGTTGACTTTGTCGAAGCGGATGATGGGCTCGGTCATGGACGTGTCCGGGTGGGTGCGCTGCGGGCTCGACGCGTCACGGCCCGACCGGCGGGCAGCGGCGCGGCATCGCGAATCGGATCGAGGTGATGAACGTGACGGCCCCCCGATTTTGAACGGGTGCAGGTCGGCACCCGAAAGCGCCGCGTGGCCTTGGGGTGGGGACGGCGAGACCCGCGACGTCAAGCGGTGGGGGCGGTGTCGACGAGTCCGAATTCGGCGACCGCCGCCGGCCAGTTGCGACCGTGCTTCGCGGCCGCAAGCTTCAGCAGCGCGTAGCGCTGCAGCGGCGTCAACGCGGCCCAGCGCGCCGGCGGCAGATCGCCCGCGTGCTCTGCGACCCAGCGCCGCGCCACTTCGGCAGGTACGGTGGCGGCGTCGGGCGCGCCCGAGCGCGGCTGCGTCTGCGGCGACCCGTGGCCCACCGCATGGTGACTCACGGCCCGCTGCAGCAGCAGATCCAGTCGCTGCAGGCTGCGCGCGTCGTCCACCGGCGCTTCGAGCAGCAGCTCGCGCAGCACGCGCGGCAGCGCGCGCCACTGCGCCAGCGAGAGCTTGAGACCGCAGCGATCGAGCTTGAGCCGCATCGACATCGGGATGCAGTCCAGCGTCGCGCGCATCGACGCCTCGAAGCCGAAGAAGGCGCCGGCGAGGTCGTCGCCGAGCCCGACCGCGCGGGCGACGCCGCGCGCGATTGCCGCCGGGCGCAGGCCGAGGCCGCGCACGTCGGGCTCGGCGCGCGGGTCGACCTCGACGATCTTCTGCCCCGCGCGCACCGGCACGCCGTCGCGGGTCAGCCCGCGCAGCGCACCGGTAACGGGCGCCGCGACGGGGACGCTGCCGAGGTCGCCGACCGGCTGGCCGGCGGCGACGCGATCGCCGATGTGCGCCGCCGTGCGCCACAAGCCCGCGGCCGGTGCGTAGACGAAGCGCTCGCGCGCGAGCCCCTCGAAGCGCCTGGGCTCGCCGGCCAGCGGCGAGGTGCCGGCCGTGGCCGACGCGTCGCCGAGCGCCTCGCCCCACGCGGTCTCGACGGCCAGCGTGCAGTTGACCCCGGGCGTGAAGCCGGGGCCGAGCCCGACGACGGTCGGCGCGTGGGCGCGCAGGTCCGGCGGCACGTCGCGCTTGCGCATGCGCGCATCGACGAGCACGTCGGGGCGCCACGCGGCGACGACATCGGCCCACGGCGCATCGGTGCACGGCAGCACGTCGAGCGACTGCGCCAGCGCCGCGAGTTCCGCGGTGTCGTGCGCCAGCAGCGCGCTGACGCCTTCGAGCGTTGCCGTGCCGTCGAACCAGGCGTCGGTGAACGCCATGCCGCGCCGGGGGTGCGGCGGGCGCGGATCGTCGGCGAGCACGACGTCGGCGCCGAGCACGAACAGACGGTGCGCGACGGCGGAGCCGACGTCGCCGCAGCCCAGCACGACGATGCGGGGGGCGGGCGCGGGGGCGTTGGTCGCCATCGCCGCTTCCTCAGCGCGAGCGCATCGGCATCACATGCACCAGCGCACTGTCGAGTCGCACCGCGGTACGCTGGTGCAGCACCAGGCGCTGGCGCTGCGGGCCCGCCAGCGTCAGCAGCAGCGGCACGCCGCCGAGCACGTCGAGCTGCAGCGTCGCGAGCGTGACCTCGCCGAGGTGGCGTGCGTCGCTGACGACGGCGTCGAACTCGCCGGCTTCGCGCGCTTCGCGGTCGAGCACCGTGATGCCGTCGCTCGGGATCACCCAGGCCACCGTCTGGCCGACAGGAATCTTGCCCTTGTCGCGCACGCGCAGCCGCGGGCCGGGCGCACCGACGGCGTCGGTCCAGCGCAGCCAGCCCCAGCCGGCGGTGCCGCTCGGCCCCTCCCACGTGCCGCCGAAGCGGTTCTGGATGCCCACGAGGTCGGCGACGCGCGCGTTGCGCGGCGCGTGGTGGATGTCGTACGGCGTGCCCTGCTGCAGCACGCGGCCGGCGTCCATCACGACGAGGCGGTCGGCGAGCAGCCGCGCTTCCTGCAGGTCGTGCGTGACGAGCAGGATCGGGATCGCGAGTTCGCGCCGCAGGTCGGCGAGCAGCCGGTACAGCCCGCGGCGGCTCATCTGGTCGACGGCCGAGAACGGTTCGTCGAGCAGCAGCAGCCGCGGCTCGCGCGCCAGCGCGCGAGCCACCGCGACGCGCTGCTGCTGGCCGCCCGACAGCGCGGCCGGCCGGCGCTGCTGCTGCTCGGCGGTCAGCTGCACGTGGTCGAGCCAGTGGCGCGCGCGCTCGCGGCGTTCGCTGCGCGGCAGGTGCAGCAGCGACAGCGCGACGTTGTCCAGCGCCGACATGTGCGGCATCAGCGCGTAGTTCTGGAACACGAGGCCGACGTGGCGGCGCTGCGGTGGCAGGAACACGCCAGCCGCGGTGTCGCACCAGACCTCGCCGGCCACGGCGACGCGCCCGCTCTGCGGCTGCATCAGACCGGCGAGCACGCGCATCATCGACGTTTTGCCCGCCCCCGACGGGCCGACGAGCGCGAGCAGCTCACCGGCGTCGCAGCGGAACGCACCGGCCAGCGGCATCGGTGCCGTCTGCTCGACCTGCACGTCGAGCGCCGCTGGCGAGGCGGCGCTGGCGAGTTCGGCCCCCGACATCTTCATCGCCGCACCGCGATCCTGGCCGTTGCGAAGAACGACGCCGCCACCGCCGTGAGCGACAGCACGAGCAGCAGCAGCGCCATGCGGTCGGCGCTGGCGAGGTCGAAGGCCTGCACGCGGTCGTAGATCGAGATCGCGATCGTCTTCGTCTCGCCGGGGATGCTGCCGCCGACCATCAGCACGACGCCGAACTCGCCGAGCGTGTGCACGAAAGTCAGCACCATCGCCGACAGGATGCCCGGCCACGCCAGCGGCAGCTCGACGCGCGCGAGCGTCTGCCAGAACCCGAGGCCGCTGACGGCGGCCGCCTCGCCGAGGTTGCGCGGGATCGCCTCGAACGCGCGCTGCACCGGCTGCACGATGAACGGCACGTTGAACACGACGGACGCGATCAGCAGGCCGATGAAGTTGAACGTGAGCCGGATGTCGAAGGTCTCGGCCATCCAGCGCCCGATCGGCGACGCGCCGCCGAGCGAGACCAGCAGGTAGTAGCCGAGCACGGTCGGCGGCAGCACGAGCGGCAGCACGACCGCTGCCTCGATCCACGCCTTGCTGCGCCACGTCGTCACCGCGAGCCAGCGTCCGAGCGCGATGCCGATCGGCAGCAGCACCGCGAGCGTGACCGCGGCCAGCTCGAGCGACAGGACGAGGGCCTGCCAGTCCATCGTCGTGCCAGCCGCCGCGTCAGTCCCTCGGCATCTCGAAGCCGTAGCGTTTCATGACCTCCTGCGCCGGCGGCGTCGACAGGTAGTCGTAGAACGCGCGCAAGGCCGGCGGCGCGTCTTTCATCAGCACCATGCGCTGCTTCAGCGGCTGGTGCCAGTCGGCAGGGATCAGCGCGAAGTCACCGAGCGCCTTGACGCTCGGTGCGAGTGCGAGCGACAACGCGATGATGCCGCCCTGCGTCGAGCCCGAGGTCGCGAACTGTGCGGTCTGCGAGATGTTCTCGCCGTAGACCAGCTTCGGCTGGATCGTCTCCCACAGCCCGACGCGCTGCAGCGCTTCGCGCGCACGCATGCCGTACGGCGCGTGGTCGGGGTTGGCGATCGCGAACTTCTGCAGCCGGCCGTCCTTCAGCGCCGCGGCGAGATCCTTCAGCTCGCCGTCGGCCTTCAGCGGCGAGCCAGCGGGCACTTTGATGCCGATGCGTCCGACGGCGTACAGCCGGCCGCGGTCGAGCGTCTTGCCGGCGTCGTGCAGCTTGAACACGAAGTCCTCGTCGGCCGACATGAACATCTGGAACGGTGCGCCCTGCAGGATCTGCGCATAGAAGCTGCCCGACGAGCCGAACACGAGGCGCAGCTTGTGGCCGGTCTCCTTCTCGAAGCGCGTGGCCACTTCTTCGACCGCGAACTTCAGGTCAGCCGCCGCCGCCAGCGTCGGGACGGGTTGGGGTTGCCCGAAGACCGGAGCCGTGAGCAAGGCGGTGCAGGCGGCCAGCGCGGCGAGGATGCGGCGGCGGACGGTCGACATCAGCGAATCTCCTGGAAGGCAGTGGAGCACCCAAGCGATATCGTATGCGAACGATATCGTTGAATGAGTATATCGCCTTGTGGATCCGCGCGCTCAGCCCCGTCAGTGGCGGAATGCCATGGGCATCCACCAAAGGTAGACGAGCATCCCGAACAGTTCGACGAGCGACTGCACGACGATCACCATCGCCGTCAGCTCCCAGCCAGCCGGCAGCGCGAGCGCCAGCGGCAGCACGACGAACGAGTTGCGCGTGCCCAGGCTGAACGCCAGCGTGCGGCCCTGGTCGGCAGGCAGCCGCAGCGCGCGCGCCAGTGCCAGCGCGATCGCCGCCGCAATGACGAGATAGGCCACGAACAGCGGCACGACGCCGAGCAGCTGCGGCAGCGCGGTGCGCACGGCACCCACCTGTGCGCCGGCGATCAGCAGCACGACGAGCGCGAGCAGCGGCACCGGCTGCCACGCGATGCGCTCGCGCCAGACCTCGCGCGCGGCGCGCGCCTCGACCCAGCGCTCGGTCAGCGCCGCCGCGGCCAGCGGCACGCCGACGATCGCCAGCGCCGGCGCCAGCACGGCAGGCGAGAACGCCGCCAGCAGGCCGTCGTCGGTGCCGGCGCCCGACATCAGCCACAGGTACGCCGGCAGCAGCAGCACCTGCAGCAGCAGGTTCAGCGGGGTGACCGTGACGGCGCGCGGCACGTTGCCGCCGCCGAGCGCGCTGAAGGTGACGAACCAGTCGGTGCACGGCACGAGCAGCACGAGCAGCACGCCCAGGCGCAGCGGCGCGTCGTCGGGCAGCGTGTGCAGCAGCGCCCACACGGCGATCGGCACGAGGACGAAGTTGCCGACGCCGACGGCGGCGACGAAGCGGTGGTCGCGCCACGCGTCGCGCAGGTGCAGCAGCGGCACCTGCACGAAGGTCACGTACAGCAGCAGCGCGAGCGCCGGCCACAGCAGCGCCTCGAACGCCGGCGCGAGCGCCGGAACGGCGCTGCCGAGCGCGAGGCCGGCCGCGATCGCGACGAGGTAGATCCAGACCTGCTGGCGCTCGAGGGTCAGACGCGTCATCGGTGACGGCGAAGGCGGGAGGACGCCGCCGCGTGAGCGATCATCGCGGCCGCGGCGGCGCGCAGTGTGCCGCCTTGCCGTTGCCCCTGCGACTTCGCTGCCCGTCGATGACTCCCGCCGACCCGCCCGCACCCGCCCCGAGGCGCTGGCTCAACCGCACGGTGGCCGGCGCCGGGCTGACGAGCGCGCTCGGCGACCTGTGCTACGAGACGACGACCGTCGTGCTGCCCGGCTTCCTCGCCGTGCTCGGCATTCCGGCGGCCGCGCTCGGCTTGATCGAGGGCATCGCCGACGCGGTCGCGGCGTTCACGAAGATGGCCGCCGGCTACGTCGCCGACCGTTTCGGCCACCGCAAGCGGCTGGTGCTTCTGGGCTACGCGCTGACGCCGCTCGGGCAGGCGCTGATCGCGTTGGCCGCCGGCTGGCCGCTGCTGCTGCTCGGGCGTGTCATCGCGTGGTTCGGCAAGGGGTTGCGCGGGCCGCTGCGCGACGCGATCGTGCTGCAGGCCGTCAGCGCCGACACGCGCGGGCGCGCGTTCGGCTTCCACCGCGCGATGGACACGCTCGGCGCGGTCGTCGGGCCGCTGCTCGGCGTCGCGCTGCTCGGCTGGGCGCAGCGCGCAGGCGCGTTCGGCGACGACGCGAGCGGGCCGTTTCGCGTCGTGCTGTGGTTGAGCGTGATCCCCGGCGTCGCCGCGGTGCTCGCGTTCGCGTGGCTGGTGCGCGATGCGCAGCGCTCGCCGAACCCGGCGCTGCGCTTCGTCGGTGCGCTGCGCGCGCTGCCGGCGCGCTTCAGGCGCTACCTTGGCGCGGTGGGGCTGTTCGGCTGCGGCGACTTCTCGCACACGCTGCTGATCCTGGCCGCGACGCAGCTGCTGACGCCGTCGCTGGGCGTCGTGCAGGCGGCGCAGGTGGCCGGGCTGCTGTACGTGCTGCGCAACGTCGTGCAGGTCGCGGCGTCGGTGCCGGTCGGCGCGCTGGCCGACCGCTTCGGCACGCCGCCGGTGCTCTTGGCCGGCTACGCGCTGGGCACGCTGACCGCGGCGCTGACCGCGCTCGCGTTCTGCAACGGGGCCGACCACGTCGCGGTGCTCGCGGGCGTGTTCGTCGTCGCCGGCCTGTACACGGCGGTGCAGGAGGCGCTCGAGTCGCCGATGACGGCCGGGCTGGTCGGCGGCGACACGCTCGACCTCGCCGTCGGCGCGCTCGGCACCGTCAACGGGCTGGCGAAGTTCGCGTCGAGCGCGCTGGTCGGCGTCGTGTGGAGCGCGCTGTCGCCGTCGCTCGCGTTCGGCGTGGCCGCGCTGCTGATGGCCGCCGGCACGCTGGCGCTGGGGCGCGTGGCGCCGCGCTGGACGCGAGGGACAATGCCACCGTGACGAAGCGGACGCGAACGGACGCGACGCCGACGCAGCGGCTCGAGGCGCAGGCGCGCTTTCGCGTGCAGATCAAGCACGCGGTCGCGATCGGCCCCGGCAAGGCCGACGTGCTGCAGGGCATCGCCGAGACCGGCTCGCTCGCCGAGGCCGGCCGCCGGCTGGGCATGAGCTACCAGCGCGTGTGGTCGCTGGTCGAGGCGATGAACCGCGACTTCGTCGCGCCGCTGGTCGACAAGCAGCGCGGCGGCAGCGCCGGCGGCGGTGCGAAGCTGACGCCCACCGGCGAGCAGGTGCTTGCGTTGTACCGCGCGATCGAGGCCGACGCGCAGCGCGCCGTGCAGCGGCGGCTGCCGCAGCTGGCGGCGCTGGTGCGCGCCGGCGCCGGCGGCGACGACGGGCGCTGAGGGGCGCTGAGGGGCTATCGCGGCGATCGGCGCGCCACGAATGCGTGCGGCGTCGCCTTCGGGGACAATCGCCGCATGCTCCAGCAACGCACGATCAAGTCGCTCACGCGGGCCGTCGGCGTGGGCGTGCACAGCGGCCAGAAGGTCGAGCTGACGCTGCGCCCGGCAGCGCCCGACGCCGGCTTCACGTTCCGCCGCGTCGACCTGCCGCAGCCGGTGGACATCCGCGTTGACGCGCAGGCCGTGTGCGACACGCGCATGGCCTCGACGGTCAGCGCCGGCGGCGATCCCGGTGCGCCGAAGGTGCAGACGATCGAGCACCTGATGTCGGCGTGCGCCGGGCTGGGCATCGACAACCTGACGATCGACATCGCCGGCGACGAGGTGCCGATCCTCGACGGCTCGGCCGCGAGCTTCGTGTTCCTGCTGCAAAGCGCCGGCATCGAGCTGCAGAACGCGCCCAAGCGCTTCATCGAGGTGCTCAAGCCGGTCGAGGTGCGCGAAGGCGAGGGCGCGACGCTGAAGTGGGCGCGCCTCGAGCCGTACCACGGCTACAAGCTCAGCTTCGCGATCGAGTTCAACCACCCGGCCGTCGACGCCACCGGCCAGCAGGTCACGTTCGACTTCGGCAGCGGCGACTACCGGCGCGACATCGCGCGCGCGCGCACCTTCGGCTTCACGAAGGACGTCGAGACGATGCGCGCGCGCGGCCTCGGGCTCGGCGGCAGCATGGACAACGTGATCGTCGTCGACGACTATCGCGTGCTCAACGCCGACGGGCTGCGCTACGGCGACGAGTTCGCCAAGCACAAGATCCTCGACGCGATCGGCGACCTGCGCATCGGCGGCAACCTGCTCGCGGCCTACAGCGCCTACCGCAGCGGCCACGCGCTGAACAACCGGCTGCTGCGCGCGCTGCTGGCCGACGCGAGCGCGTACCGCATCGTCACGTTCGACGACGAGCGGCGCGCCCCGGCCGGCTTCGCGCAGCTCGCGCCGGCCTGGTGAGGCGAGGGTGCCGGGCATCCTGCTGTTTCGTCTCGTCTTCGGCCTGCTGCTGGTCGCCGGGCTGCTCAGCTTCGCGATGTACGTGGCCACCGGCGACGTGCGCTGGCGCCGCCGCGGCATCGTGATCGTCAAGTGGACCGTGATCGCCGGGCTGGGCTTCTTCGCCGTGATCGCGCTCGAGCGGCTCACGCCATTGCTGTAGCCGCGCGCCAGCCGGCGGCTCAGTAGCTGCGCCCGCTGCGGTACTGCGCGCGCGTGAGCCGGTGCCGCGTCGCGCTGCGGTCGATCGCCGCGAACGTGCGCGCCGCGTGCGCGTGCGTCACCGCCAGCCCGAGCGCGTCGGCGGCGTCGCGCCCGGGCAGGGCGGGCAGCGCGAGCAGGCGCTGCACCATCGCCTGCACCTGCTCCTTGCGCGCCTGGCCGTGGCCGACGACGGCTTTCTTCATCTGCAGCGCGGTGTACTCGCTGACCGCGAGCCCCGACGACACCAGCGCGGCCAGCGCGGCGCCGCGCGCCTGGCCGAGCAGCAGCGTGCTCTGCGGGTTGACGTTGACGAACACGATCTCGACCGACGCGCAGGTCGGCTGCCAGCGCGCGACGACTTCGCGCAGGCCGTCGACGATCAGCTTGAGCCGCGCCGGCAGGTCGCCGCTGTCGGCCTCGGCGGTGCTGACGGTGCCGCTGGCCACGTAGTGCAGCCGAGGGCCGTCGACGTCGACGAGGCCGAAGCCGGTCGTGCGCAGGCCGGGGTCCACGCCGAGGATGCGCATCGTCACGTCTGGAAGTACCACCGCACCGAATGGAAGAACACCGGCGCCGCGAAGCACAGCGCGGCGACGCGGTCGAGCAGACCGACGGCGCCGGTCACCGACGCGGCCGGCCCCCAGTGTCGCACCCCGGCGTCGCGCTTGAGCGCCTCCATCACCAGCTGGCCCAGCGTGCCGCTGCCGGCGGCCACCGCCGCCATCGCGAACGCCGGCCCGGCGCCGAACGGCGTGATCCACGCCAGCGCCACGCCGACGAGCGCGCCAGCGGCGATCCCGGCGCTCCACGCGCGCAGCGAGAACGAGCGGCTGATCTCGCGCACCATCGGGCGCCGGTGCCGCCAGCGGCTGGCCGCCTCCTGCACCAGCTGCGCCGCGCCGACCGCCAGCACGAGGAAGAACAGCAGGAACGCGCCGCCGCCGACGTGGCCCGGCAGGTCGAGCAGCAGCAGCGCCGGTGCGTGGCTGAGCCCGTAGACGGTCACCATCAGCCCCCACTGCAGCTTCGCGTTGCGTTCGAGGAAGCGCTGCGGGTCGCCCGACAGCGCGCTGACCACCGGCAGCGCGAGGAACACGTACACCGGCACGAACACGGTGAACAGGTCGAAGCGCCGCTGCGCGACGATCACGTACTGCAGCGGCAGCACGACGAAGAACGCGAGGATCAGGCTGCGGTGGTCGGCGCGGCGCGTGTGCATCAGCGTGACGAACTCGCGCAGCGCGAGGAACGAGACCGCGCCGAACAGCAGCGTCGCACCGATCGGGCCGGCGATCCACGCGGCCCAGAACACCGCGGCACCGGCCCACACGGCGGCCAGTTCGCCACCGGCACGGCGCAGCCGCGCGCGCGCCAAGGCACCGTGCTCGCGCAGGCTCAAGACGGCCAGCGCCGCGCTGGCCGCGAGCAGCGTGCCGAACAGCGCGACGAACAGCAGTGCGACGCGCTGGTCGACGTCCAGGGCGCGCAGGCTGTCCATCATGCCGGCCCCCGCGGGCGCAGCGCGATCACGGCCTCGCGCGCGCGCTCGAGGAACGCGCGCTTGTCCTCGCCCGGCTCGAGCCGGATCGGCGCACCGAACGTCACGCTGCACAGCACCGGCACCGGCACGACCTCGCCCTTGGGCATCACGCGCTGCACGTTGTCGATCCACGCCGGCACGAGCTGCACGTCGGGGAAGCGCTCGGCCAGGTGGTACAGCCCGCTCTTGAACGGCTGCGGCAGCGCCTGGTGGCCGCGCGTGCCCTCGGGGAAGATGACGAGCGAGTCGCCGTGCTCGAGCGCCGCGACGAGCGGTTCGAGCGGGTCCTGGTCGTCGCTGCGCTGGCGCGTCACGTAGACGGCGTTGAACACCTCGCGCGTGAGCCAGTGGCGAAAGCGCCCGCGCGTCCAGTAGTCGCGCGCGGCGATCGGCCGCGTGCGCGCACGCAGCTCGTGCGGCAGCGCGGCCCAGATCAGCACCCAGTCGAGGTGGCTCTGGTGGTTGGCGAAGTAGATGCGCTGCAGCGCCTGCGGCGGGCAGCCCTTCCAGTGGCCCTGCGCGCCCGTCACGAGGCGCGCGACGAACGCGATCAGCAGCCCCATCAGCTTGGCGGCGGGCGACATGCGCGCATGCTAGCCGCCGCCGATGACGCGACCGTGCCACGCGCCGGCACGGCGGCGCCCCTGCCGCCTGCGGCTCGCGGGACGACCTGGGCTCAGCCCTTCATGCGCTGCACCGCGACGATCCAGCGCTCGAACGCCGCCATCTGGTCACCGACGAACTTGCGCGTCGTCTCGTCGGTGCAGCGGCCCTCGGCGTCGAACTTGGTCGCCGCCATGCCGATGAAGACCTCGGGCTTGGCGAGCACCATCGCATCGAGGTACAGCAGCACCTTGCGCAGGTCGTACTGCACGCGCGCGCCGCCCAGCGGTCCGGCCGAGGCGCTCAGCAGCGCCAGTGGCTTGCGCGCGAACGGCTGGTTGTCGACGCGGCTGATCCAGTCGAGCACGTTCTTGAACACGCCCGGCACCGAGAAGTTGTACTCGGGCGTCGCGATCAGCACCGCGTCGGCGCGGCGGATGCGCTCGGTCAGCGCCGCCACGGCCGGCGGCACGCCCTGCGCGAGCAGGTCGCCGTCGAACGGCGGCACGTCGCGCCACTCGACGATGTCGAGCTTCATCGATGCGGGCATCAGCTCGCCGGCCAGGCGCAGCGCGTGGCGGTTCAACGAGGCCTTGCGCAGGCTGCCGCACAGGCCGATGACGTCCAGAGTGCTCATGGGTATTCGCTGGGTGGGTGAAGGTGGAGGGGTTGCGCAGTGGCGATTTTCGTCGCGGCGCCGTGTCGGTGTGTCAGTGGGCCCGTCGCGCGTCGCGGATCACGACAGCGTAGTCGTCGCCGCCTTCGCCGGCTGCGGCGGCGCGGTCGAGTGCAGCGGCGGCGACGTCGGTCACCGGCGTGGCCAGGCCGAGCGCGGCGGCGGCGGCGCGGATCAGCGACACGTCCTTGCGCATCTGCTCGACGGTGAAGGTCGGCGTGTAGTCGTGCGCACGCAGCGCCGGCGCCTTGGCCTTGACGATCGGCGACGCGACGGCGCTGGCCTCGACGACGTCCCACAGCCGCTGCCACTCGAGCCCGCCGCGCTCGCCGAGCGCGAGCGCCTCGGCGAGCATCGTGCTGGTGCCGACGATCATCAGGTTGACCGCGAGCTTGGCGATGCGCGCCTGCTCGGCCTCGCCGAGCCAGAAGCGCTGCGGGCCCCAGCACGCGAAGAGGGGCTCGCAGGCGTCGTACGCGGCGCGGTCGCCGGAGACGAACACCGTCAGCGCCGCGCGCTCGGCCATCACATTGTTGCCCGACACCGGCGCGCGCAGGCACGCGACGCCGCGTGCGGCCGCCTGCGCGGCGGCGTCGCGCGAGGCCTCGGGCGAGACGGTGCTGGTGTCGATCCACACCGCGCCGGCCGCCGCGTGCGCACCGACCTGTGCCGCGACCGCGCGCAGCGCCGCGTCGTCGGGCAGCGAGCTGACGACGACCGGCGCCCGTGCGAGCGCCGGCTCGAGCCGCTCGACGACGGCCAGCCCCCGCTGCGCGGCGAGCGCGCGCCGCTCGGCCGACGGGTCGAACGCGGTGACGCGGTGGCCGGCGGCGTGCAGGTGGGTCGCCATCGGCAGGCCCATCTTGCCGACGCCGACGAACAGCACCTCGCGCACCCCCTGGTTCATGGTGGCCTTCCGACGGTCAGTGCAGCCCGAGCGCGCCGACGATCTTGCGCCCCGACGCGTTCAGGCGCTCGACGAGCGGCGGCAGGTCGACGCCGAGCAGGCGGCCGTCGCGCTTCTTCCAGCGCCCGGCGACCATCACGCCGTCGATGTTCGCGAGCGAGGCCTGGAACACGACGGCAGCCACCGGATCGTGCACCGGCTGCATGTTCAGCGCATCGGCGCGGATCACGACGAGGTCGGCCTGCTTGCCGGCCGCCAGCGTGCCGATGCGGTCGAGTTGGCCGAGCATGCGCGCGCCTTCGACGGTGATCCACGCGAGCGCCTCGACCGCGGGAATCGTCGTCGTCGCCGGGATGCTGCCGTGCGCGACGCGGTGCGCGACGTTGTCGAGGCTGCGCTGGATGCCCAGCGCGATGCGCGCCTGGCTGATCATGTCGCCGCTCATCACGCTCTCGAGGTCGACGCCGAGCGACGGCGCGCGGCCGAGCGCGCGCAGCCGCCCGGTCAGCGGGTGGCCGTGGCCCTGCGACATCTCGCTCTCGGCCGCCGCCGAGAAGCTCATGCCGAGGTCGCAGAAGCGCTTGAGCTGCTCGTCGGAGAGTGCGTGCCCGTGCACGATGTTGACGTGCGGCCCGAGCAGCCCCTCGCGCTCGAGCACGAGCCAGCCCTCGGGCGTGCGCGCCGGTCCGCCACCCTGATGCAGCGACGCGATGACGCCGAGCTCGCGCGCCATGCGGAAGTCGTGCAGCGCCACCTCCAGCGTCGAGTAGTGCGGCCCGAGCACCGCGGCGTGGACCGTCAGCAGCTCGGCACCCTGGTGCGCCTTCAGCAGCCGCTCGACCTCGGCGCGCGGGTGCGGCACCTCCCAGAACGGCGTCTCGCCCGGCTTCGGGTCGGGCTTGGGCGTGCCGTGGAAGAACGCCGCGCGGATGCCCGATTCGAGCAGCGCGGCCACCGCGGCGTCGTTGTGCTCGGGCGTGCGGTTGTTGTGGCACCAGTCGACCAGCGTCGTCGTGCCGCAGTTGAGCTGGTTCAGCGCGCCGACGAGCGTGGCGATGTGCAGGTCGTCGGGCGTGAACACGGTCGCCAGCCCGGCGTGCATCTTCGCGAAGTACTCGGGCAGCGTCCAGTTCGCCGCGACACCGCGCAGCGCTGTCTGCCACGTGTGCATGTGCGCGTTGACGAAGCCCGGCGTCACGATGCAGCCGCGCGCGTCGACGACCTCGGCGTCGCCCGTGGCCAGGCCCGGCGCGATCTCGGCGATGCGGTCGCCGGCGACGAGGACGTCGGCGCGCGGCAGCACGCCCTGCGCGTCCATCGTGATCACCGTCGCGCCGCGGATCAGGGTGCGGTTCATCAACGTGCATCTCCTGCGCACCCGCTCGAGCGGGCGCGACGCTTCGAGCGGACGCGGCGGGTCCGGCTTCGCCGGTCCGCGCGCGTCGCCCCCTCGAGGAGGAGGCGGCCGCAGGCCGCTGCGGGGGTGGGCCTCACAACCCGTCGTCGACGTGGACGTTCTCGGGCTTCAGCTCGAGCCCGGCGTCGGCGGCGGTCTCCTTCAGCAGGATCGCGAAGTCGACGTCGTCGTGGCCGCGCCCGACCAGGCGCGCGACCGACTCGCGCGTGGCCGCGGCGGCGGGCATCGGCACGCCGTGCGCCTTGCCGGCGCCCAGCCCGAGGTCCATGTCCTTGAGCAGCAGCTTCGGCGTGAACGTGACCTGCTCGAACGTCAGGTTCGTCAGCACCGGGCTCTTGTAGCGCGTGTACATGCTGCCGAGCACCGAGTCGTTGATGCTCTCGAGGAACACGTGGCGCGGGATGCCGGCCTTCTCGGCGAGCACCGTGATCTCGCACAGGCTCTGGATGATCACGCCGAACATCGTGTTGTGCGCGATCTTCCACACGCGCGCGAGCTCGCCCTCGCCGACCCACATCACCTTGCGGCCCATCGCCTGCAGCAGCGGTGCCACCGCGTCGTAGTGGGCCTTCGGCCCCGACGCGACGACGAGCAGCTTGCCGGCCTTGGCGACCTTCGCGTTGCCCGACACCGGCGCGCACAGGTAGCCCACGCCGATGGCCTCGAGGCGCTGGCGGATCTCGGCGGAGCCCTCCTGCGAGATCGACGAACTGTCGACGAGCAGGCGCGGGTGCCGCTGGCCCGTCATCAGGCCACCGTCGCCGAACAGCACCTCCTTCAGGTCGTCGGTCGTCGACACCATCGTGAAGACGACGTCGCAGCCGGCGAGGTCGAGCTTGGCGTCGACGATCGTCGCGCCGTACTCCGCCAGCGGCATCGCCTTCGCGCGCGTGCGGTTCCAGACCTTCACGCCGTGGCCGGCGGCAGTGAGCTTCTTGACCATCGCCTCGCCCATGCGGCCGAGGCCGATCCATCCGATCGTGGGGTTCGTCATGTCGTGCTTTCGCGGGGTGGTTGTGGCCGGGCCGCGCTCTCGAACGGCAACAGCGATCGGCCGGGGCCGATCGCCGTGCACCGCGAGCGCCGGTGGCAGCCGCTCAGCGCCAGTCGCGCTCGGGCGTCGCGCCGCGCGCGCGCACGCCGGCCATGTACTGGTCGAGCAGCGCCTTGGCCTGCACGCCGCGTGCGCTGTTGTTGCGCACCCACTCGCCAGCCAGGTCGGGCGTCTGCGCGATCCACTTCGCGCGCTCGGTCTGCGGCAGCGGGGTGACCGTCACCGGCGGGTTCTGCGTCGCGCCGCGTTCGACGATCAGCTTGATCGCTGCCTCGTGGCGCGCGACGAGGTCCTCGCCGTGGCGCTTGGTGTACTCGGCGCCGGCCTCGCGCATCGCCTGCTGCACCTCGGGCGGCAGCTTGTTCCAGGTGTCCTTGTTGATCGCGACACCGCCCGAAAAGACGACGCCCATGTTGACCTTGGTGACGTATGGCGCGACCTCGTAGATCTTGGCCGGCAGCACGCCGGTGGCCAGCGAGACGACGCCCTCCGAGACGCCGGTCTGGATGTCGGTGTAGAACGTGGTCAGCGCACCGTCGACCGGCGTCGCGCCGACGCCGCGCAGCCACTGGCCGAGGATGCCGGGCGCCGAGATCTTCTTGCCCTTCAGGTCGTCGATCGTGCGCACCGGGAACTTGGTGTACAGGTCGTAGGTGTCGGACGCCGTCGCGCCGAGGAACACGAGGTTGTAGCGGTCCCACTCGTTGCGGAACGCGGGCACCTTCTCGATCATCTCGGTCATCGTCGCGAGCACGATGCGCGGGTCGCTGGTCGTGAACGGCGTGTGCGCCGACAGCTGCATCAGCGGCATCTTCGACGGCTCGAGGTAGCTGAACACCCAGCCGATGTCGGTGATGCCCTGCTCGACCGAGGTCAGCGTCGCGTTGGCCTTGTACAGCTGCCCGCCGAAGGCCTCGCGCCAGTTGATCTTGTACTTGCCGCCGGCGGCCAGGCGCTTGTCGACCTCGGGCATGAACACGCTCTGCATGAAGCCGACCCACGGGATCGTCGTCGGGTGGCTCGAGGCGATCGTCAGGTTGATTGTCTGCTGTGCGCTGGCCGCGAGGGGCAGCACGGCGGCGGCCAGGCCGAGGGCCAGCGCGCGGCGCGAGAAGGTCGGGATGCGGGTCGTCGTCATGCGTGTCTCCAGGTCGTCGAGGGTCGCCGATGGCGGCGTGAAGGGGAGCGGGATCCGAAGCGGTTCGATGCGCGGTGTCAGCGCGCCGGCACGCTGGCCCACGGCGAGCCGGCGCGCAGCGCGTCGTTGTGGTCGCCGAGCAGCGGCGGCGCGGTGACGGCGAGCGAGCGTTCGCCGTCGTAGCTCACCGGCGAGCGCACCGTGCGCCAGCGCCCGCCCTGCGGGTGCGGTGCGTCGACGAACAGCTGCAGGTGTTTGGCCTGCGGGTCCTCGGGCACTTCGTCGGTGTCGTACATCGGTGCGTGCGGCACGTCGAGCGCCTCGAGACGCCGGCACCACTCGGCGCGCGCGCGGGTGCGGAAGATCGCGGTCAGCAGTTCGATGATCGCTTCCTGGTTCGCGATGCGCGCCTCGCGGGTGGCGAAGCGCGGGTCGTCGAACAGGTCGGGTTTGTCGATGGCCTGCGCCAGGCCTTCCCAGAACTTCGGCGGCGAGGACATGTGCAGTGCGATCCACTTGCCGTCGGCGCACGGCAGCACGTACGACTGCGACACGCTCGGGCGGCTGTACGGGCCCATCACCTCGCCCTCGGAGAACAAGTGCGTGAACGCGTCGAGATTGAAGTGCGTCATCGCCTCGAGCATCGAGACCTCGACCTTGCGTCCGCGCCCCTCTTCGCGACGCTCGCGCTCGTACAGCGCGCCGAGGATGCCGTAGGCGGCGTAGAAGCCGGTGATCGCGTCGGCCAGCGCCGGGCCGACGACGCGCGGGTTGGCCGGATTGACGAGCAGCTTCAGGAAGCCGCTGGCGGCTTGCGCGACGGTGTCGTAGCTCGGGCGGCCCGCAGCCGGGCCGTCGGGGCCGAAGCCGCTGATCGCGCAGTAGATCAGCCGCGGGTTCAGCGCGCGCAGCCGGGCTTCGCCGGCGCCGAGCTTGTCGGCCACGCCGGGGCGGAAGTTCTGGATGTAGACGTCGGCCTCGGCGATCAGGCGGTCGAAGCGCGCGAGGTCGTCGGCCTGGCGCGTGTCGAGCGTGACGCTCTTCTTGTTGCGGTTGTAGGTCTGGTAGTGCGGGCTGTACAGGCCGCCGCGGAACGCGCGGAACGGGTCGCCGGCGGGCTGCTCGACCTTGACGACGTCGGCGCCGAGGTCGGCGAGCAGCATCGCCGCCGCGGGACCGGTGATGAAGGTGCCGTGCTCGACGACGCGAACCCCGGCGAGGACTTGGGCCATGTGACGAATCTCCGTGGCGGGCTCAGGCGACCGCCGTCTTGGGCACGAAGCCCTCGGGCACCGGGCCGGTGTAGACCTGCTCGCGCGTGGCCTGGTACGACAGCGCGAAGCCGATCGGGCGCGCGAGCTCCTCGGTCAGGTGGCCGATCAGGCCCGCGGTCCGGGCGAGGATCGGTACGCCCTTGAGCGCCTCGGCCGGGAAGCCGACGTCGAGCAGCACCGCCGGGATCGCCGCCGAGACGTTGAGCCGCAAGTCGCGGCCCGTGATGTCGGGCAGCACCTTCTCGATCGCTTCGGCGATGCGCACGAAGTGCATCGGCGCGCCGGCCTCCTGCGCGACGGCGAACAGCCGCGCGACGCGCGGGTCGCGCGCCTTGTGCTGCGGGTGACCGTAGCCGGGCACGGCGTGCTTGGCCGCACGCAGCTCGCGCACGATCTCGGCGGCCGCCTCCTCGAGCGACAGGGCCTTGTCGCGCGCCAGCGCGTCGACGCGCAGGAACAGCCGCCCGGCCGTCTCCGAGGCACCCAGGATCACCGAGCCGCAGCCGAGGATGCCGGCGGCCACTGCGCCCTGGATCGCGTCGGGGGCAGCGGCCAGTGTCATGCGGCTGGCCTGCACGCTGGGCACGAGGCCATGCTCGGCGATCGCCACCAGCGTCGCGTCGAGCACGCGTGCGGCCGTCGGGCTCGGGTGCTGGCCGGTGACGAGCAGCCAGAAGTACTCGACGAAGCCGACCTTGCCGATCAGGTCCTGGCACAGGTCGGCCCCGCGCACGACGATCGTGTCTTCGTTGTAGGTGCAGATCGCCGTCTCGGGGACGGTCGCTTTGCCGATCTTCATCGCGTCGGTGTCCTCGGTGTGGTGGCGCGACTCACGCCGCTGGCGCGAGCGTGAAGTCGTAGCGGCAGGTGTGGAAGGGGCGGTCCATGCGGCGTCCGTCGGGCGCGGTGCCCGGTGCATGCTTCTCGTACGGCACGATCAGGCTGTCGCGCACGCCGAACACCGCATCGGAATCGAGGTACGGGCTGTCGGCGGCGAACAGGTGCGTCGTCAGCGGCACGTAGCCGTCGCGGTAGACCATCATGTGGATGTGCCCCGGGCGGTTCGGGTGACGCCCCATGCGGCGCAGCATGTCACCGACCGGGCCGTCGTCGGGCACCGGGTAGTACGTCGGCTTGATCGACCAGAAGCGGTAGTGGCCCTCGTCGTCGGTGTAGAAGCGCGCGCGCAGCCGCATGCCGGCTTCCTCGCCCATCTGCATGTCGTAGACGCCTTCGCCGTCGCCCGACCACACGTCGACGCAGCAGCGCGCGATCGGGCGGCCGTGCGTGTCGGTCACGCGGCCGCTGTAGTACGCGGGCTCGCCGGGCATGCCCTCGCCGATGTCGGCGCCCAGCGGCAGCTCGGGCGCGCCCTCCCAGTAGAACGGCCCCTGCACGGTGGCTTCGGTGGGCATCGCGCGGGCCGTCTTGTCCTGCAGCGCCTTGGCCGAGCGGCGCGCCTGCTCGAGCTGCACGACGAGCATCGAGATGCCCAGCGTGTCCGACAGCAGGATGAACTCCTGCCGCTTCGTGTCGCAGGTCTGGCCGACGCGGGTCAGGAACTGGATCGCCGCCATCCACTCGTCGGGCGTCAGGTCGACCTCACGGACCAGCGCGTGCGCATGCCGGATCACGGCCGAGAGGATCTGCTTGAAGCGCTCGTCGGTGCAGCCGTCGAGGCGGTCGAGCACGGCCTGCGTGATGTCGGCGGTCTGGTGCGTCATGTCGGTCTCCGTCGCGCTGGGGCGCTGTCGTTGTCGGGAAAGCTCTGGAATCTAGGGCGCTTTGGTCTTCGATGGAAGTGATTTGTGTCGACCGCTATCATCGATGCCGTAGATAACCCGCGGAGGCTCCGACGGCGATGGAACTGCGGCACCTGCGCTACTTCGACGCGCTCGCCGAGACGCTCAACTTCAGCCGCGCGGCCGAGCGCCTGCACGTCACGCAGTCGACGCTGTCGCACCAGATCCGCCAGCTCGAGGACGAGATCGGCACGCCGCTGTTCGAGCGCAGCACGCGCCACGTGCGGCTGACCGAGGCCGGCGAGCTGCTGCGCAGCTACGCGACGCCGGCGCTGCAGCAGATCGACCGCGCGCTGCAGGCGCTGCGCCCGCACGCCGGCGACCCGCTGCAGGGCAGCCTGCGGCTGGGCACGACGCACAGCTTCGCGACCCGGCTGGTGCCGATGTGCGTGTCGAGCTTCATCGCGCTGGCGCCGGGCACCGTGGTCAGCGTGCAGGAGCTGTCGGCGCGCGAGATCGCGCAGCGGCTCGCCAAGGGCGCGCTCGACCTGGGCGTGTCGTACCGCCCTGCCGACGCGCCCGACCTGTGGTTCGAGCCGCTGTACCACGAGGAGCTCAAGCTCGTCGTCGCCGCCACGCACCCGCTGGCGCGGCGGCGGCGCGTGCGCATGGTCGAGTTGCACGGCGTGCGCATGGTGCTGCTGCCCGGCGAGTTCTCGACGCGGCAGCTGCTCGACGAGGCGTTCGAGGCCGCAGGCGCCGAGCCGCGCGTCGTCGTCGAGCTGAACTCGGTGGCGCCGATGCTCGAGCTGATCCGCCGCACCGACCTGGCCGGCATCGTCGCCGAGACGGCGCTGACGCCGTCCGACGAACTGGCCGTCGTGCCGCTCGAGGACCCGACGCCGCGCCGCACCCCCGGGCTGCTGTGGAAGAAGGGCGCGGCGCGCTCGCCGACGATGCGCCACATGGCCGCCGTCATCCGCCGCGCCGTCGGGCGCGACGGGTGACGGCAGCGGCATGCGGGCGGTGCGCTGGCGCATCGTCGGTGGCGTGACCCGGGCCGCTCAGGGCGCGCGGAACAGGTTGCGCGGGATGCCGGCGGCGGCGAACAGGTAGTCGCGCGAGGCCTCGAGCTCGCGCCGCAGCTTGGGCAGGTCGACGTCGAGCAGCTGGCCTTTCCACTTGCGCACCTTGCCGGCGACGATCACGGTCTCGACGTTGCTGCGCTCCATCAGCGAGACGATGGCGCCCGGCACGTGGTTCAGCGGTGCGACGTTGATCGCCTCGGCATCGAGGATCACGATGTCGGCCTCCTTGCCCGGCGCCAGCGAGCCGACCTTGCGGTCGAGCTTGAGGTCGCGCGCGCCGTTGATCGTCGCCCACTCGATCACCTCGCGCGTCGTCATCAGGTTCACGCCGTCGGTCGGCGGCATGTGGGGCTCGCCGAGCTTGTTCGCGTTGACGAACATGCGCTGCAGCGCCATCGTCGTGCGCATCTGCGTGAACATGTCGGCCGTCAGCGTGCACTCGACGTCGGTCGACAGCGACGGGCGGATGCCCAGCTGCTGCGCCTTGATGATCGGCGGCGTGCCGTGCGCCATGTTCATTTCGATCGGCACCGCCAGCGACACGCCGGCGCCGGTGTCCTTCACGCGCTGCCATGCATAGTCGGACATGCCGGTGACGTGGATGAACAGGTTGTCGGGTCCGAAGTCCTTGACCGCCAGCGCGTCGAAGGTCGGGCGCATGCCGAACGTGCCGACGATGTGGCACGCGATCGGCAGACCCAGCTCGCGGCCGAGCTGCCAGGCGGCCTCGTAGCCGGGCAGGTAGATCTCGCCGCCCATGAACATCGACAGCAGCTGGTTCGACGACGAGAAGTACTGCCGGCGGATGCGCCGCGCGTCCTGCGGGTACTGGTTGCCGGCCACGCCGCCGGCGCTCTCGAAGTAGCCGAACACGGCGCGCCGGTCGGAGGCGCGCAGCGCGGCGATCGTCGCGTCGCTGTGCTGCGGCGAGTGGTGGATCTGCGAGATGTCGTGCACCGTCGTCACGCCGGCGTCGAGCTGCGCGAGCGAGCCGAACAGCGTGTTGATGTAGACGTCCTGCGGCCGGTACACCGGCGCGAACGCGAGCAGGATCTTCTGGAAGTAGTTCTGCGTGATGTTGGCGTCGAGGCCGTCGAACAACAGACCGTCGGCGAGGAAGCTGCGCAGCGCCGTCTCGAACAGGTGGTGGTGCGTGTCGACGAAGCCCGGCATCACGATCTTGCCGCGCGCGTCGATCTCGGGCAGGCCTCGCGCCGGGATGTTGGGGCCGATCGCGGCGATCTTGTTGCCGGTCACGAGCACGTCGGCCGACTCGAAGTCGCCGACCCTCTTGTCCATCGACAGCACGGCGCTGCCGCGGATCACGTAGTTGCGGCCCGGCAGGCCGCTGCCGGCGGGGCCGCGGTCGGGGCCACCTTTGCTCGCGGCGGCGCTCGACGAGAACAGTGCCATCGAACCGGCGGCGGCACCGCTGGCCACAGCGGCCTTCAGGAAGCCGCGCCGCGGGTTCCAGTGGTTTTGCGGCTTGCCTTCGTCACAGAGCTTGCACATGCTGGGTCTCCTGCTGGGAATACGGGTGAACGGGCGTGCTGAAGGGCCGCCGCCGCTACGGCGCCGGCTCCACATGGCGGGCCGCGGACCCGGCCGCCGGCTCGCTCCCAACGAGGGCGGGGCGGTCCCCCACCTCGTAATCGACCTGGTGACGCGCGATGCGCATGTCGCCCAGCGTGCGGCGCACGCGCAGGTGCTCGGGGTGCTCGGCGTAGCCCAGCAGCGCCGCGCGCGAGGCGAACTCGGTGTACAGGACGACGTCGCACGCGTAGTCGACGCGGCTGAAGTCGACGCCGACCTCGAGGTGCAGCAGGCCGGGGATGCGCCCGCGCAGCGACTCGAACTCGGTCTTGAGGATCTGCACGTTGCGCGCGCGGGTCTCGTCGTCGTCGCCGCGCACGTTCCACATCACGATGTGCTTGATCATGCGGCCGCCGGCGGGAATCCGGCCTTCTGCGGCCACAGGTTGACGAAGGCGTGCACCTCGGTGCGCGCGTACAGGCCGGCGCGGGTGAACGGCTCGTTCGCGAGCCACGCGTGCGCGGCGTCGCGGGTGTCGAAGTCGATCGCGAGCAGGCTGCCGATCATCGTGACGCCGTCGTCGTGCGTCAGCGGGCCGGCGAACGCGATGCGCTTGGCCACCGCGGCGAGGTAGGCCTTGTGCTCGGGGCGCACGCGCTGGCGCAGCTCGGCGTGCTCGGGCTTGTCGACGAGGACGAAGACGTAGACCATCGCTGCACCCCGCTCAGTTCATCCGCGCGAGCCACGTCGACAGGCCGGGGAAGGCGGCCAGGATCGCGAGCACCGCGAGCATCGCGAGCACGAACGGGAACGTGCCGGCGAAGATGTCCTTGATGCCGATGCGCGGGTCGTTGAGCGCCGACTTGACGGTGTAGGCCGACACGCCGAACGGCGGCGTCAGCAGCCCGATCTCGACGGCGACCACCGTCAGCACGCCGAACCACACGATGTCCATGCCGAACGCCTTGGCCACCGGCAGCACGATCGGCAGCATGATCAGCATGATCGACACCGAGTCGATGATGCAGCCCAGCGCGATCACGATCGCGATGTAGACGATCAGGAAGCCCCACGGCCCGAGGCCGAGCTCGGTGATCGTCTGCGTCACGAAGCCCGGCATGCCGGTCAGCGCGAGCATGCGGCTGTACAGCATCGCCGCGAGGATCAGGAACAGCACCGACACCGAGACGTAGCCGGTCTCGGTCAGCACGGCCCACAGCTTGCGCCAGGTCAGCGTGCCGCGCGCCAGCGCGATGACGAAGGCGCCGGCGGCGCCGACCGCGCCGGCCTCGGTCGGTGTGAACAGCCCGCCGTACAGGCCGCCGAGCACGAGCGCGACGAGCGAGGCGATCGGCAGGAATTTCTTCGCCGCGGTGAACGGCGTCTCGCTCGACGGCACGTCGATCAGCGCCTCGGGCTTGCCGACCTTGTGCGGCGCGAGGTACGCCATCGCGACGATCAGCACGCAAAAGCCCGTGGCCAGCAGCAGGCCGGGGATCAGCCCGGCGATGAACATGCGCCCGATCGACTCCTCGGCGAGCACGCCGTAGATGATCATCAGCAGGCTCGGCGGGATCAGCATGCCGAGCACCGACGACCCGGCGACGACGCCGACCGCGAAGCGCGGGTTGTAGCCCATGCGGATCATCTCGGGCACCGCGACCTTGGTGAACACCGAGGCGGAGGCGATCGAGATGCCGGTGATCGCGGCGAACACCGCGTTCGCGCCCACCGTCGCGAGCCCGAGGCCACCGCGGATCTTGCGCATCAGCCACTGGAACACGTCGAAGGTGTCGCGCCCGACCCCCGAGACGCTGACCAGCATGCCCATCAGCACGAACAGCGGCACGACGCCGAACAGGTAGTCGCGGATCGCGTCGTTGGCCGCGGCGGCGGCGAAACGCGCGCCGATCTCGGGGCTGCGGATCAGGCTGACGCCGACGAACGAGGTGACGATCAGCGCCACCCCTATGTGCATGCCGAAGTAGATGAACCCGAGCATCAGCCCGAGCGCGACGAAGCCGATCGCGAGGTCGCTCATCGGGCCCCCCACGCGCGGCGGCCGTCGTGCCAGGCCAGCAGCAGGTACTGCACCGCGGCCAGCGTCGCGCCGAGCACGACGACGCCGCGCATCGGCCAGGTCGGGAACGTGAACACGCCTTCGATGCCGAGGAACTCGTCGTGGGTCCACGAGCGCACCAGCGACGGCCAGCTCGCGTAGGCGATCAGCGCGCAGGCGAACACGCCGGCCAGCGAGTACACGCCGCGCAGGCCGCGTCCGGCGCGCGGGTGGCGGTACAGGAACGGGTCGAGGAACAGGTCGGCGCGCGACATGCGCCCGTGGCGCAGCGTCGAGGGCAGCTGCAGGAACACGATGATCACGATCGACGCCGCGACCATCTCGGCGACGCCGTCGATCGGGCGGTTCGCGAGGTTGCGCATCAGCACGTCGGCGCACATCAGCAGCATCACGGCGGCGATCAGCAGCGAGCCGATGGCGTTGAGCCCGTCGACCAGGTGCCCGAACGGGCTCGACGGCACGGGGTCGTGCGGCGACGCGGACTCGAAGTCGACGCGGGGTTCGTGGGACATGTCTCCGTTTCCTGTGCGGGCGCCGTTGGTGTCAGGACCCGTCATCGTGGGGCTGCAATCTAGTGCGAAGGGTCGTTCGACGGAAGTGATCTGTGTCGACGTCTCTAAGCGATGGCATCGATAGTGCCGGCGCGTCAGGCCGCGCGCGCCGCGGCCCCGTCCAGGCGGGGTCAGGGGGACTTCAGAGCTCGCGGTCCCAGTCGCGCGCCGGCTTGACGCCGCGCGCGCGCAGCGCCTCCATGTACGTCTTCACGACGTCGGCCGCCGGGCCGCGCGATGCGTTGGACTTGGCCCAGTCGCCGGCCAGGTTGGGCAGCGTGCGCACCCACTTTTCGCGCTCGGCGGCGGGCAGCGGCGTGATCGTCACCGGCGGGTTCTGCTTGGCGCCGACCTCGGCCATCGTCTTCAGCGCGCCCTCGTAGCGCTGCATCAGCGTCTCGCCCAGCGTCTTCGAGTACAGCAGGCCGACGTCCTTGACGATCTTCTGCACCTCGGGCGGCAGCTTGGCGAAGCTGTCCTTGTTCATCGCCATGCCGCCGTTGTAGACGGCACCGATGTTGACCGTCGTCACGTAGGGCGCGACCTCGTAGATCTTGTTCGGCAGGATGCCGGTGGCGATCGAGATCGTGCCTTCCGACACGCCGGTCTGGATGTCGGTGTAGTAGCTGGTCAGCGAGCCGTCGACCGCCACCGCGCCCGAGCCGCGCAGCCACAGGCCGATCGAGCCCGGCGCGCTGATCTTGCGGCCCTTGAGGTCGTCGTAGCTGCGCACCGGGGCTTTCGTGAACAGGTGGTAGGTGTCGACGCCCGAGGCGCCGAGGAACACGAGGTTGTTGCGGTCCCACTCGGCCTTCAGCGCCGGCACCTTCTCGTTCATCTCGTTGGCGATGTCGAGCACGATGCGCACGTCGTCGGTCGTGAACGGCGTGACGGTCGTGAACTGCGCCAGTGGCATCTTGGCCGCCTCGAGGCTGGCGAAGACCCAGCCGATGTCGGCCACGCCCTCGGCGACGCTCGACAGCGTCGCGTTCATCTTGTAGAGCTGGCCGCTGTAGGCCTCGCGCCACTCGATCTTGTAGCCTTTGCCCAGCGCCTCGACGCGCTTGTTGACCTCGGGCACGAACAGCGTGCTCATCAGCCCGACCCACGGCAGCGCCGGCGGGTGGCTCGAGGCGATCGTCAGCCTGAAGGTCTGGTTGGCCGACGCAGGCAGCGCGAACGCGCAGGCCGCCGCGGCGGCCAGGGCCAGGCGGGTGAAGTGGCGCTTGTTCATGGGCAGTCTCCTTGGGCCCTCTCAGGCCTTGTTGAGGACGAAGTCGAAGTCCAGCGTGTAGAAAGGTTCGTCGCTGGTGCCGCCGTCGGGTGTCGGGCCGGGGGCGTGGCGCACCCAGTCGGCCACCAGCGACGCGCGCACGCCGAACACGGCGTCGCTGTCGAGGTGGCGGTCGCCGGCGCGGAAGACGTGCGTGACGAGCGGCTCATAGCCGGGCGCGGTGACTGTGAAGTGCAGGTGCGCCGGCCGCCACGGGGAGCGGCCCAGGGCCTGCAGCATGCGGCCCACCGGCCCGTCGTGCGGGATCGGATGCGGCGCGGGGACGATCGAGAGGAAGTGGAAGCCGCCGTCGGCGCCGCTGGTCAGCACGGCGCGCGCGCGGTGCACGTGCGGCGCGCCGGCGGTGGCGTACTGCACGTCGTACAGGCCGTCGGCGTCGGCCTGCCAGACCTCGATCTCGGCGCCGGCCACCGGTGTGCCGTCGAGCGCCTTCACGCGCCCGCGCACGAAGCACGGCTCGCCGCGGGCGCCGCGCGCGATGTCGCTGCCGGGCTCGACGCGTGGTGCGCCCTCGACGCGATAGCGTCCGGGCACCGTGGTCTCGGTGCAGCCGCGCGGCTTGCGGTGGTTCAGCGCCGTGACCAGCATCGACAGCCCGAGCGTGTCCGACAGCAGCACGAACTCCTGCCGCCCGTCGCGGCACGTCTGCCCGGTCTCGGTCAGGAAGCGGATGCCTGCGGCCCACTCGTCCTCGGTCAGCCTGACCTCGCGCGCGAATGCATGCAGGTGCTGCACGAGGCTCGTCATCACCTCGCGCAGGCGCGCGTCGCCGGCGCTCGCGTGGCTCGCGATCACGGCCTGCGTGATGGTGTCTTCGTCGATCGGGCGCATGCCGGCAGGAGCGGGTCAGTACCGTGCGGACGTTGCGGTGCGCGACTCTAGACTCGCGGTCTTTCCATTTGAAGCGGTGCGCGGCAATGCTCATTTCCGCGCGCCGGAAAACTGCGGGTTAACGTGGATCGTTGGACCGAGATCGAGCTGTTCGTGCAGGTCGCCGAACTGGGCAGCCTGTCGCGCGCGGCCGAGTCGCTGGGCCTGTCGAACGCGGCGGCGAGCCGCCACCTCGCGTCGCTCGAGGCGAGGCTGGCCGCGCGGCTGGTGCAGCGCAACACGCGGCGGCTGTTCCTGACCGACGTCGGCGAGGCCTTCTACCGCCGCTGCAAGCCGCTGCTGGGCGAGCTGCGCGACGCCGAGAGCGCCGTCAACGAGGCCGTGCTCAAGCCCACCGGGCTGCTGCGCGTGACGGCGTCGCTGTCGTTCTCGATGATCGTCATCGCGCCGCTGCTGCCCGAGTTCCACGCACGCTACCCCGAGCTGAAGGTCGAGATCGTCGTCTCCAACCGCTACACCGACCTGCTCGAAAGCGGCATCGACGTCGCGATCCGCAACCGCGAGTTCGAGAACGACTCGGCGATCACGGTGCGGCGGCTGGCCGAGACCAAGCGCGTGCTCGCCGCGTCGCCGCAGTACCTGCAGCGCCACGGCATGCCGCGCACGCCCGACGAGCTCGCGCAGCACCGGCTGCTGATCTACAACCTGGCCAACCAGCCGCACCAGCTGCGTTTCACGCGCAACGGCGCCGTCACGACGGTGCCGATCGACGGACTGCTCGAGGCCAACGACGGTCAGGTGATCCGCGCCGCGGCGCTCAAGCACCTGGGTATCCTGATCCAGCCGATGTACATCATCCACGAGGACGTCGTCGCCGGGCGCCTCGTGCCGCTGCTGCAGGACTGGGAACTGCCGCGGCTGACGATCAACATCGCGTACCCGACGCGCCGCCACCTGCCGGCCAAGGTGCGCTGCTTCGTCGACTTCCTCGTCGAGCAGTTCGAGCGGCTGGACTACGAGCGGCGCTGGACGGCGTGACCGCCTCGCCGGCGCACGGCGCGCCACGACGGCATCGGCTTGCGGCCGCCGATGAACGGGTGGCCCGCGGCCGGCACGCTTGGGTCACACTAGCGGTATGAATGCCCTGTGCCCCTCGAGCTTGCCGCGGCGCGTGGCCGCGGCCGTCCTCGGCCTGCTGCCGCTGGCCGCCATCGCTGCCGAGCCGGCAGCAGCCGCGCAGGCTGCGCCTGCGGCCACCGCATCGGCCGACGAGGCCGCCGCTGCGTGCGAGCGCGCGGTGCGGCAGGCGCTGCCGCAGGCCGCACGCGCCGCCGACGTCGCGTTCAACGCGGCGCCGATCGTCGATGCGACGGCCTCCGGCGACGACGTCGTCGTGCTGCGCGGCGCCGGCCGCTGGCGCGCGCCCGACGGCACGCGCAGCTTCAGCTACCGCTGCAACGTCGACCCGCGCCAGCCCGACGCGGTGGGCGTCGTGATGCGCGACACCACGCCGGCGCGCGCCGCCGCCCCCGCGACGCCGCGCGAGACCGACCCCGACCTGTCGCACCTGTCGCCCGAGGCCTGCGAGTCGAGTGTCGCCGCGGCGCTCAAACGGCGCTGGCCCGGCGTCACGCAGGTCAGCTTCGACGGCCGCACGCGCCGCCTGCGGCAGACCGCCCCCGACCGCCTCGAACTGCGCGGGCAGGGCCGCGCGGTGCCCGCCACCGGGATGCCGACGACGATCTTCCAGTTCGAGTGCGACATCGACCCGCGCGACGGCCGCGTGAGCGCGGCACGCGTGTCGGGCTGAGCGGCCGCACGCGCGCACGCCCGGCGACGGCCAAACAAAGACAGCAGCCCCGCCCGGTGCCACCGGGGCGGGGCCGCGACCCGCTGCCAGGCCCGTGGCCTGGCGCGCGGGGCTCAGGCCGCGAGGTCGAAGCGGTCGAGGTTCATCACCTTGGTCCACGCGGCGACGAAGTCGTGCACGAACTTCGCCTCGCCGTCGCTGCTGCCGTAGACCTCGGCCAGCGCGCGCAGCTGCGCGTTCGACCCGAACACGAGGTCGACGACGGTGGCCGTCCACTTCAGCGCGCCGGTCTTGCGGTCGCGGCCTTCGAGCACGTGGGCGTCGGTGGCCGAGCGCTGCCACACCGTGCCCATGTCGAGCAGGTGGACGAAGAAGTCGTTGCTCAGCGTGCCCGGCCGCTGCGTGAACACGCCGTGTCTGGCGGCGCCGGCGTTCGCGCCGAGCACGCGCAGGCCGCCGACGAGCACCGTCATCTCGGGCGCGGTCAGCGTCAGCAGCTGCGCCTTGTCGACGAGCAGCTCGGCGGCCGAAGGCTCGAGCCCCTTCTTGACGAAGTTGCGAAAGCCGTCGGCGCGCGGCTCGAGCACGGCGAACGACTCGACGTCGGTCTGCGCCTGCGAGGCGTCGGTGCGCCCGGGCGCGAACGGCACCGTCACGTCGTGTCCGGCCTTCTTCGCCGCGGCCTCGATCGCGGCGCCACCGGCCAGCACGATCAGGTCGGCCAGCGAGATCCGCTTGCCGCCGGTGGCGCTGGCGTTGAACGACTTGCGGATGCCTTCGAGCGTCGCGAGCACCTGGGCCAGCTCGGCCGGCCGGTTGACTTCCCACTCCTTCTGCGGCGCCAGGCGGATGCGCGCGCCGTTGGCGCCGCCGCGCTTGTCGCTGCCGCGGAAAGTCGCCGCCGAGGCCCACGCGGTGCGCACGAGCTGGTCGATGCCGAGCCCGCTGGCCAGTACCTGCGCTTTCAGCACCGCGACGTCGTGCGCGTCGACCAGCGGGTGGTCGACCGCGGGCACCGGGTCCTGCCAGATCAGCTCTTCCTTCGGCACCAGCTTGCCGACGTAGCGCGCACGCGGGCCCATGTCGCGGTGCGTCAGCTTGAACCACGCGCGCGCGAACGCGTCGGCGAACTCCTGCGGGTGGGCCAGGTAGCGGCGCGCGATCTTCTCGTAGGCCGGGTCGTGGCGCAGCGACAGGTCGGCCGTGGTCATGATCGGCGGATGCTTCTTCGACGGGTCGTGCGCGTCGGGGATCAGGTGCTCGGGCCGCACGTTCTTCGCGACCCACTGGTAGGCGCCGGCCGGGCTCTTCGTGAGCTCCCACTCGTAGCCGAACAGCATTTCGAGGTAGCCCATGTCCCACCGCGTCGGGTGCGGCTTCCACGCGCCCTCGATGCCACTGGTCGTCGTGTGCGCACCCTTGCCGGTGCCGAACGCGTTCTTCCAGCCCAGCCCCTGCTCCTCGATCGGCGCGGCCTCGGGCTCGCGGCCGACGAGCTTCGGGTCGCCGGCGCCGTGGCACTTGCCGAACGTGTGGCCGCCGGCGATCAGCGCGACGGTCTCCTCGTCGTTCATCGCCATGCGGCGGAAGGTCTCGCGCACGTCGCGCGCCGAGGCGAGCGGGTCGGGCTTGCCGTTCGGGCCTTCGGGATTCACGTAGATCAGGCCCATCTGCACCGCGGCCAGTGGGGCGGCCAGCTCGCGGTCGCCGCTGTAGCGCTCGTCGCCGAGCCAGGTGGTCTCCGGACCCCAGTCGATGTCCTGCTCGGGCTCCCAGATGTCGGCGCGGCCGCCGCCGAAGCCGAAGGTCTTGAAGCCCATCGACTCGAGCGCGACGTTGCCGGCGAGCACGAGCAGGTCGGCCCACGAGAGCTTGCGGCCGTACTTGCGCTTGATCGGCCACAGCAGCCGGCGTGCCTTGTCGAGGTTGGCGTTGTCGGGCCAGCTGTTCTCGGGCGCGAAGCGCTGCGCGCCGCGGCCGGCGCCGCCGCGTCCGTCGTGGATGCGGTAGGTGCCCGCCGCGTGCCAGGCCATGCGCACGAACAGTGGCCCGTAGTGGCCCCAGTCGGCGGGCCACCAGTCCTGCGAGTCGGTCATCAGCGCGCGCAGGTCCGCGACGACGGCGTCGAGGTCCAGCGTCTGGAATTCCTTGCGGTAGTCGAAGTCGGCGCCCATCGGGTTGGACTTCGCCGAGTGCTGGTGAAGGATCGCGAGGTTGAGCTGCTCGGGCCACCAGTCGCGGTTGCCCTTGGCCCCGGCTTTCGCGTGTGGCGCGGCGCTGCCGGCGTACGGGCACTTCATGTCGGTCGTCATGGCGATCTCCTGCGGTGTGCGTGAAGGGAAACGGCCGAGCCAGTCTAGGAGTCGCCCCCGGCCGCGGCAATGCAAGCGCCTCAATCACGGCGATAGACCGGACCGGCGCGCATCGGTTCGGTCGCAAGCGCCCGTGCCGCGAACGACGCGGCTTCGCCGGGCTCGCGCCGCGGCAGCGTCACCGCCGCGACCATCGCCTCGAGCGGGCCCCCGTGACGTCGCGCGGCGGCGGACCTCGGCTCTTCCCGCGGCCCGGCCGGGCATCGCAGCGACGGCGAAAAACAGTGTTTCGCGCCGGTGCTTCACGGCTGCCGTGCGGATTTGCTGCAATCGCGGGATGCACGCGTTCACGTTCCAGGCCAACCCGACGCGCGTCGTGTTCGGCGCCGGCGCGCTGCAGCAGCTCGGCGCCGAGGTCGAGCGGCTGGGTGCGCGGCGCGCGCTGGTGCTCGCCACGCCCGAGCAGGTCGACAGTGCCGAGCGCGTCGCGGCGCTGCTCGGCGGGCGCTGCGCCGGCGTGTTCGCACGCGCGGCGATGCACGTGCCGATCGAGACCGCACGCGCCGCGCGCGCCGAGGCGCAGCGCCTGGGCGCCGACTGCGCGGTGGCCATCGGCGGCGGCTCGACGACGGGGCTGGGCAAGGCGATCGCGCTCGAGTCGTCGCTGCCGATCGTCGCGATTCCGACGACCTACGCCGGCAGCGAGATGACCTCGATCTACGGCATCACCGAAGGCGGCGTCAAGAAGACCGGGCGCGACGCGCGCGTGCGCCCGAAGACGGCGATCTACGACCCCGAGCTGACGCTGACGCTGCCGCTGGCACTGACGGTGACGAGCGCGCTCAACGCGATCGCGCACGCTGCCGAGGGCCTGTACGCGCACGACGGCAACCCGGTCGTCGCGCTGATGGCCGAGGAAGGCATCCGCGCCAGTGCGGCCGCGCTCGCGCTGCTGGCGGCGAACCCGCAGGATCTCGCCGCGCGCAGCGACGCGCTGTATGGCGCGTGGCTGTGCGGCATCGTGCTCGACAGCGTCGCGATGGGGCTGCACCACAAGCTGTGCCACACGCTGGGCGGCAGCTTCGACCTGCCGCACGCGCAGACGCACGCCGTCGTGCTGCCGCACGCGCTGGCCTACAACGCCGCTGCCGCGCCCGACGCGATGGCGCGCATCGCGCGCGCGCTGCACGCGGCCGACGCGACGCTGTGCGCGCCGGTGGCGGCCGACGCGCCGCTGGCGGTGCAGCGGCTGGCCGCGCGCCACGGCGCGCCGACGTCGCTCGCCGCGCTGGGCATGCGCGCCGACGGCCTCGACCGCGCAGCCGATCTGGCCGTGGCCAACGCCTATCCCAACCCCCGGCCGCTGGAACGCCACGCGCTGCGCGCGCTGCTGCAGCGTGCCTACGACGGTGCGCCGCCGGCGGCCTGAATTCGCCCGTCCATCCACCATGATCGACAAGATCGTCGCCACCTGCGCCGAAGCGCTCGCCGACGTGCCCGACGGCGCGACCGTGATGATCGGCGGCTTCGGCACCGCCGGCCAGCCCAACGAACTGATCGATGCGCTGATCGCGCAGGGCGCGAAGGACCTGACGATCGTCAACAACAACGCCGGCAACGGCGACACGGGGCTGGCCGCGCTGCTCGCAGCCGGGCGCGTGCGCAAGATCATCTGCAGCTTCCCGCGGCAGGTCGACTCGTGGCACTTCGACCGCCTGTACCGCGAAGGCAGGATCGAACTCGAGCTGGTGCCGCAAGGCAACCTCGCCGAGCGCATCCGCGCCGCCGGCGCCGGCATCGGCGGCTTCTTCACGCCCACCGGCTACGGCACCGAGCTCGCGCAGGGCAAGGAGACGCGCTTCATCGACGGCAAGTGGATGGTGCTCGAGACGCCGATCCACGCCGACTTCGCGCTGATCAAGGCCGAGCGCGGCGACCGCTGGGGCAACCTGACCTACCGCATGACGGCGCGCAACTTCGGCCCGATCATGGCGATGGCGGCGCGGGTCACGGTGGCCACGGTGCACGAGGTCGTGCCGCTGGGCGCGCTCGATCCCGAGGCCGTCGTCACGCCGGGGCTGTTCGTGCAGCGCGTCGTGCCCGTCGCGCGCACGAAAACCGGCGCCGGCGGCTTCAAGCAGGCGGCGTGAGGGGTGCGCGATGGGCAAGTGGAGCAAGGACGAGATGGCCCGGCGCGTCGCGCGCGACATCGCCGACGGCATGGTCGTGAACCTGGGCATCGGCATGCCGACGCTGGTGGCCAACCACCTCGGCGGCAAGGAGGTGATGCTGCACAGCGAGAACGGCGTCATCGGCATGGGCCCGACGCCGCCGCCCGGCGAGGAGGACTACGACCTCATCAACGCCGGCAAGCAGCCGGTCACGCTGCGGCCCGGCGGCTGCTTCTTCCACCACGCCGACAGCTTCGCGATGATGCGCGGCGGCCACCTCGACGTGTGCGTGCTCGGCGCGTTCCAGGTCTCGGGGCGCGGCGACCTCGCGAACTGGCACACCGGCGCACCCGACGCGATCCCCGCGGTCGGCGGCGCGATGGACCTCGCGATCGGCGCGAAGAAGACCTGGGTCATGATGGAGCACACCACCAAGACCGGCGAGCCGAAGATCGTCGAGCGCTGCACCTACCCGCTGACGGGGCTGGCGTGCGTGAGCCGCATCTACACCGACCTCGCGGTGATCGACGTGACGCCCACGGGGCTGCGCGTCGTCGAGATCGTCGACGGGCTCGACTTCGACGCGCTGCAGGCGCGCACCGCGGTCGCGCTGCGGCGCTGAGCCGCTGCCGGCGGTGGCGGCCGGCGGTGACCGCGGTCAGTGCCGGAAGTGCCGCACCCCGGTGAACACCATCGCGATGCCGCGCTCGTCGGCGGCGGCGATGACTTCGTCGTCGCGCACGCTGCCGCCGGGCTGGATCACGCAGGTCGCGCCGGCGTCGACGACGACGTCGAGCCCGTCGCGGAACGGGAAGAAGGCGTCGCTGGCGACCACCGAGTCCTCGAGCGACAGCCCGGCGTTCTCGGCCTTGATGCTGGCGATGCGCGCGCTGTCGATGCGGCTCATCTGTCCGGCGCCGACGCCCAGCGTCATGCCGCCCGCGCAGAACACGATCGCATTGCTCTTGACGTACTTGGCCACCGTCCACGCGAACAGCAGGTCGTCGAGCTGCTGCGGCGTGGGCTGCATCTTCGTGACGACCTTCAGGTCGGCGCGCGTGACGACGCGGTTGTCGGCGGTCTGCAGCAGCAGCCCCGAACCGACGCGCTTGGCGTCGATCGCGTTGCGCCCGCGCGCCCAGTCGCTGTCGCCCCCCGCCGCGCGCCGCGCGGCGGCGTCGTCGGCCGGCGGCAGCGCGATCTCGAGCAGCCGCGTGTTCGCCTTGGCGGCGAACACGGCACGCGCCTCGTCGCTGAAGGCCGGGGCGATCAGCACCTCGACGAACTGCTTGGCGACGCGCTTGGCGGCTTCGCCGTCGAGCGGGCGGTTGAACGCGATGATGCCGCCGAAGGCGCTCGTCGGGTCGGTCTGGAACGCCTTCGCGTACGCCTCGGCCGGCCCGCTGCCCAGCGCGACGCCGCACGGGTTGGCGTGCTTGACGATCACGCACGCCGGTGCGTCGAAGCTCTTGACGCACTCCCACGCCGCGTCGGCATCGGCGATGTTGTTGTAGCTCAGCTCCTTGCCCTGCAGCTGGCGCGCCGTCACGAGCGAGCCCGGCGCGGGCTGCAGGTCGCGGTAGAACGCGGCCTGCTGGTGCGGGTTCTCGCCGTAGCGCAGGTCCTGCACCTTGACGAAGCGGCCGTTGCTCTGCGCCGGGAACAGGCTGCGCGAGCCGTCGGGCTGCAGCGACGACAGGTAGTCGCTGATCGCCGCGTCGTAGTTGCTGATGCGGTTGAACGCCGCCACCGCGAGCTTGAAGCGCGTGGCCTCGCCGACGCGGCCGTCGGCCTGCAGCTCGGCGAGCACTTCGGCGTACTGCGACGCGTCGGTCAGCACCGCGACGTGCTTCCAGTTCTTCGCGGCGCTGCGCACCATCGCGGGCCCGCCGATGTCGATGTTCTCGATCGCGTCGTCGAGCGTGCAGCCGGCCTTGGCGACGGTGGCCTCGAACGGGTAGAGGTTGATCGCCACCAGGTCGATCGTCTCGATGCCGTGCGCGGCCAGCGCGGCCATGTGCGCCGGCACGTCGCGCCGCGCGAGCAGGCCGCCGTGGATCTTCGGGTGCAGCGTCTTGACGCGCCCGTCGAGCATCTCGGGAAAGCCGGTGTGGTCGGCGACCTCGACGACGGGCAGGCCGGCGTCGGCGAGCAGCTTCGCGGTGCCGCCGGTCGACAGGATCTTCACGCCCAGCGCGTGCAGGCCGCGCGCGAAGTCGACGATGCCGGTCTTGTCCGAAACGGAGATCAGGGCGGTGGTCATGGCGGGGCGACCGTCAGCGGTCGATCAGCTTGTGGTCGAGCAGCTTGCGCCGCAGCGTGTTGCGGTTGATGCCGAGCCACTCGGCGGCCTTGCTCTGGTTGCCGTCGGCGTGCTTCATCACGATGTCGAGCAGCGGTTTCTCGACGGCGTTCATCACCATCTCGTGCATCGAGTGCGGCTCGGTGCCGCGCAGGTCGGCGAAGTACTGCTCGAGCGTGTCGCGCACGCACTGCTCGAGGGGGTGCTTGCGGCTCATGCGCGGCGCTTCAGCGAGCCGTCGTTGGCGGCGCCGTCGAACGCGGCGGCGAGGTCCGTCCCCAGCGGCCAATGCCCGTGGCGCTCGCCGAGCGCGGCGAGCCAGTCGGCCACCGCGCGCCACTGCGCGTCGGCGGTGTCGATCGCATTGATGCGCTGGCGGAATTCCTCGCCGCCGGGCAGCGCGCGCACCGCCCAGCCGATGTGCTTGCGCGCGCTCCTGACGCCGCTGGCCTCGCCGTACAGCGTGTAGTGGTCGTGCAGGTGCTCGAGCAGCCACTGCCGCGCCTGCGCGACGGCGGGCGGCGCGCGGTGCGTGCCGGTGGCCAGGTAGTGCGCGACGTCGCCGAAGATCCACGGCCGGCCCTGCGCGGCGCGGCCGATCATCACGGCGTCGGCGCCGGTGTGGTCGAGCACCGCCACCGCCTTCTCGGGCGAGTCGATGTCGCCGTTGGCCACCACCGGGATCTGCAGCGCCGCCTTGACCGCCGCGATCGTGTCGTACTCGGCAGCGCCGCCGTAGCCCTGCTCGCGCGTGCGGCCGTGCACCGTCACCAGCGCGACGCCGCTGTCTTGCGCGCGGCGCGCGATCGCCAGCGCGTTGCGCTCGCTCGCGCACCAGCCGGTGCGCATCTTCAGCGTCACCGGCACGCCGCGCGGCGCGCACGCGGCGACCACGGCGTCGACGATGCGCGCGGCCAGCGATTCGTCCTTCATCAGCGCCGAGCCGGCCCACACGTTGCAGACCTTCTTCGCCGGGCAGCCCATGTTGATGTCGATGATCTGCGCGCCGCGCTCGATGTTGTACAGCGCCGCGTCGGCCATCTCGGCGGGGTCGACGCCGGCGATCTGCACCGCGATCGGCCCCGGCTCGCCGGCGTGGTCGGCGCGGCGCGACGTCTTCAGGCTCGTCCACAGCTCGCGCTTGCTCGTGACCATCTCGCTGACGGCGTGGTGCGCCCCGAGGCGGCGGCACAGCACGCGAAACGGCCGGTCGGTCACGCCGGCCATCGGCGCGACGACGAGCGACACCGCGCGCGGCGCGCGCAGGCCGACAGCCATCACGCCCGGCAGCTCGACGTTGCCGACTTTCATCGCGGGGGAGGGGGGGGAGGTGCTCAAAAAGGAGACAAAAGTATAGCCCTCGGTCTGCCGGGGAGAATGCCGGCGATGGACCAACCCTGGGTGCAAACGCTGCTGGCGTGGCTCGCGCTGCCCGAGTACGGGCTGAGCACCGTGTTCGTGATGTCGCTGCTGTCGGCCACGCTGCTGCCGATGGCCAGCGTGCCGTTCGTCTACGGCCTCGTCGAGCTGAACCCGTCGCTGTTCTGGCCGGCGCTGATCGTGGCCACGGCCGGCAACACGGCCGGCGGCGTGGTCACGTACTGGATGGGCTGGGGCGCCGAGCGCGCGTACGAGAAGGTCGCGCAGCGCGCGCCGCGCGAGGCGCGCGCGCTGGCCTGGCTGCAGCGCTGGGGGCCGCCGGCGTGCCTGCTGTCGTGGCTGCCGTTCGTCGGCGACCCGCTGTGCGGCGTCGCCGGCTGGCTGCGGCTGCCGTTCTGGCCGTGCGTGGTCTACATGGCGATCGGCAAGTTCGCGCGCTACCTGGTCTACGTCGGCGGCCTCGTGTGGGCGTTCCCGTGGGCCACCGGCAGCTGAGCGGCCGGCGCCGCAGAATCGCCGTGATGGACACCGCCACCCCCGCCTACGACGCGCTGTGCGCGTGCCACCTGCGGCTGCACCGCCTCGCTCACCTGCAGGCCATCGCCGGCTGGGACCGCGCGGCGTGGATGCCGCCCAAGGGCAGCGAGGCGCGCGCCGCGGCGCTGGCCGAGCTGGCCGCGCTGCTGCACGGCCTGCGCACCGACGCCGCAGTCGGCGAGCTGATCGCGCGCGCGCACGACGAACCGCTGTCGGACCTGCAGCGCGCCAACCTGCGCGAGATGCGCCGCGACTGGCGGCTGGCCACCGCGCTGCCGGCAGTGCTCGTGCAGCGGCGCGAGCTGGCCACCGCGCGCTGCGAGCACGCGTGGCGCACGCAGCGCCCGGCCAACGACTGGGCCGGCTTCGTCGCGAACTTCCGCGAGGTGCTCGCCGTCGCGCGCGAGGAGGCGACGCTGCTCGCCGAAGCGACGGGCCTGTCGCGCTACGACGCGCTGATGGACCGCTTCGAGCCGGGCATGACGAGCGCCGTCGTCGACCGCCTGTTCGGCGAGCTGCGCCAGTGGCTGCCGGGGCTGATCCGGCGCGTGCGCGAGCGCCAGGCCGGCGAGCGCGTGCTCGTGCCGCGCGGGCCGTTCCCGCTCGATGCGCAGCGGCGGCTGTGCGAGCGCGTGATGCGCCGGCTGGGCTTCGACTTCGACGCCGGGCGGCTCGACGTCAGTACGCACCCGTTCTGCGGCGGCGTGCCCGAGGACGTGCGCATCACGACGCGATTCCGCGACGACGACTTCCTCGGCAGCCTGATGGGCACGATCCACGAGACCGGCCACGCGCGCTACGAGCAGAACCTGCCGCGCGAGTGGCTCGGCCAGCCGGTGGCGTCGGCGCGCTCGATGGCGATCCACGAGAGCCAGTCGCTCGCGTTCGAGATGCAGCTCGCGGCGCACCCGGGCTTCGTGCCGTGGCTGGCGCAGGTGCTGGCCGAGACGTTCGGCGCGCAGGACGCGTTCGCCCCCGACAACCTGCAGCGGCTGCTCACGCGCGTCGAGCCGGGGCGCATCCGCGTCGACGCCGACGAGCTCACGTACCCGGCGCACGTGATCGTGCGCTACGAGATCGAGCGTCCGCTGATCGAAGGCGAGATCGAGGCCGACGACATTCCGGCGCTGTGGGACGCGAAGATGGCCGAGCTGCTCGGCGTCGACACGCGCGGCGACTTCCGCGACGGGCCGCTGCAGGACGTGCACTGGCCCGAGGGCCTGTTCGGCTACTTCCCCTGCTACACGCTGGGCGCGATGTATGCCGCGCAGTGGTTCGCCGCGATGCGCCGCGAGCACCCCGACCTCGACGCGCGCATCGCCGCCGGTGACCTGCAGCCGGTGTTCGACTGGCTGCAGCACCACGTCTGGAGCCAGGCGAGCTTCTGGCCCACCGACGAACTCGCACGCCGCGCGAGCGGCGAGGCGCTGAACCCGGCGCACTACCGCGCGCACCTCGAGGCGCGCTACCTCGGCTGAGCCTCGCGCGGTCGGCGCGATCGGCTGGGGTCAGGCCTGCACGGCGGGCGGCAGCGCGCGTTCGAGGTCGGCGAGCACCTGCTCGAGCCGCCTGAGCGCGCGCGCCGTGCGCCCGCGTGCGAGCGGGCGGCGGCCCACGAGGTGGCGCTTCGCGTCGTCGAGCGCGCCGTCGTCGATCGCGATGCCGTGGCGCGCGAGCACCGGACCCAGCGTCGCGCGGCGCGCGCGCAGGTCGGCACGCGTCTGCTGGTACGCGTGCTCGGCCACGACGCGGCGCTGCGAGTAGCTGAAGATGTTGGCGAGGAACATCTCGGGGTCGCGCTGGTCGGGCTCGAACAGCACGATGTCGACGTGCGGGTGGCTCGTCTCGTAGCCCTTCATGCCCAGCTCGAGGCGCGAGTGGATCAGCGAGCGGAAGGTCTGGCTCAGCACGACCGGCAGCCCGCCGTCGACGAGGCGCGGGATGCGCTCGTCGCCGCTGGCCAGCGTGCGCGTGTGCGGCGCCTGCGACGCGTCGAACGGCACCAGCGGGTTCAGGCACAGCACGAGGTCGACGCCGCGGTCGAGCAGCACGCGGGTGTGCAGCGTCTTCTTCAGCGCGCCGTCGACGTAGTGCCGCGAGCCGATCTTGACCGGCGGGAACAGCCCCGGCAGCGCGGCGCTGGCCTGCACGGCCTGCGAGATCGGCACGTGGTCCCAGCCGGGCAGGCCGAACGGCGCCGACTCGCCGCTGTCGAGGTCGGTCGCGACGATGATCAGCTGGCGCGCGAGGCGGCGAAAGTCGTTGCTGCGCCCGTCGGCGTCGAACACGCGGCGCATCTGCGCCTCCAGCGGCGCGTTGCTGAACACGCCGGTGGGCAGCGCGCGGCCCAGGCGCTCGAACGCCGACAGCAGCGAGCGCCCCTTGAACGCGTAGCGCCAGCCGGCCTGCGCGACCAGCGCCGGCACCGACGCCAGCCGCTGCAGGTACTCGCCCCAGGCCGGGTGGACGAACGCGGTCGGCGACACCTCGAAGCCGGCGTCGGCGTCGTTCTCGATGAAGGCGCGGCACATCTGCCGCGGCGTGATGCCGTTGGCCAGCCCGGCGGCGATAAACGAGCCGGCCGACACGCCGATGTAGCCGTCGAGCGCGTTGAGGTCGAGGCCGAGCAGCGACTCCTCGAGCGCGCACAGCGCCCCGATCTCGTAGATCGCCCCCAGCGGCCCGCCGCCGGCCAGCGCGAGGCCGATGCGCGGGGCGTGCGGGGTGCGGCGGGTCGCCATGGCGTGCAGTCTACGGCCGCCGGTATCGCCCGCGGTGGGCCGCGGCGTCTAGATTTGGACCGCAAGCGGTTGTTTCTCGGCGAGTTGAATCTGGTCATGGGGATAGCGCCGCCGATGCCGGCGTGCGGGCGGTGCAGTCGCAGAGGCCCGACTCGAGCACCTGAACGCTCTCGGCTTGCGGACCGGCGACGACGGTATGGAATCACCGCTTCGCGTACGACGCCAGTCCGGCGATCCTGACGCGTCGTGCGTTCCTCTGCCATGGCCTGACGAGCTACCGGCCCAACAGCGAGCCGCCGCGCGTCGCGATGCCCGAACTCGGCCGCCACGTCTTCGACGCCGAAGGCAACGCGCTGATCCGGGCGTGGATCGCGGCGATGCCGCCCGTCTGCCCCTGACGCGCGCGGCGCCCCGCGCGGCACCACAATCGGCGCGGCATGAGCCGCCTGCGCCACCCCGCTGACCGCCGCGCACCCGCGCTTCGCGCCGGGCGCATCGTCGCACTGGGCCTGGCCGTCTTGCTGGGCGGGTGCGCCGCCGTCGCGCCGCGCGGGGGGCCGCCCGACCCCTGCGCCGTCGAGCCTGCCGGCGTCGAGGCCGCCGAGCCGTCGCGCGCGATCGCCGCGCTGCCCGGCGCGCCCGAAGTGGCCACCGGCTACGTGCGCAAGCCGCTCGTGCGCGCGGCGTCGTACGTGGCCGTCACCGCGCACCCGCTGGCCACGCGCACCGCGTGTCAGGTGCTGGCCGGCGGCGGCTCGGCCGCCGACGCGGCGATCGCGGCGCAATGGGTGCTCGCCGTCGTCGAGCCGCAGTCGTCGGGTCTCGGCGGCGGCGGTTTCCTGCTGCACTGGGACGCCGCGCGGCGGGCCGTGACGGCCTGGGACGGCCGCGAGACGGCGCCCGCCGCGAGCACGCCCGACGACCTGCGCTGGATCGGCGCCGACGAGCGCGTGCCGCCGCGGCCGAACGCGCGCGACAGCGGCCGCTCGGTCGGCGTGCCGGGGCTGGTGCACCTGCTCGCCGCCCATCACGCTGAACATGGCCGGCGGCCGTGGCGCGAGCTGCTGGCGCCGGCGATCGCGCTGGCCGACGAGGGCTTCGCGGTGAGCCCGCGGCTGGCCGCATCGATCGCCGCGTCGGCCGACGCGCTGGCGCGCGACGCGCACGCGCGCGCCGTGTTCCTGCACGCCGACGGCCGCCCGCTCGCCGCCGGCGACCGCCTCGTGCAGCGCGCGCTCGCGGCGACGCTGCGCACGCTCGCCGACGAGGGGGCCGACGCGTTCTACCGCGGCGCGATCGCGCGCGACATCGTCGACGCGGTGGCCGACACGCGCGGCGGCACCGTCACGCCCGGGCGCCTGACGCTCGCCGACCTGGCCGCCTACCGCAGCGTGCGCCGCGACGCGCTGTGCGTGCCGTACCGCGCGCACGTCGTGTGCGGCATGCCGCCGCCGTCGTCGGGCGGACTCGCGGTGGCGCAGGCGCTCGGCGTGCTCGAAGCCTTCGACCTCGCGGCGCTGCGGCCCAGCGCCGTCGACGCCGACGGCGGCCGTCCCGACGCGAGCGGTGTCCACCTCGTGACGGAAGCGCTGCGCCTGGCCTTCGCCGACCGCAACCGCTACGTCGCCGACACCGACTTCGTGCCGCTGCCAGGCACGGGCGTCGCGTCGCTGCTCGACCGCGACTACCTGCGCCGCCGCGCCGCGCTGATCGATCCGGCGCGCTCGATCGGCACCGCACCGCCGGGCGAGTTCGGCGCGCCGGCACCGGGGCGCGACGCCGGCGCGCCGCGCGGCGGCACGACGCACCTGACGGTCGTCGACCGCGACGGCAATGCCGTCGTGCTGACGAGCAGCATCGAGTCCGCGTTCGGCAGCCGTCGCATGACGCGCGGCGGCGTGCTGCTGAACAACCAGCTCACCGACTTCGCGCCGGCGCCCGTCGACGCGCAGGGCCGCCCGCTCGCGAACCGGCTCGAGCCGGGCAAGCGCCCGCGCAGCTCGATGGCGCCGACGCTCGTCTTCACGCCCGATGCGCGCGGGCGCCCGGCGACGTTCGCGATGGCCACCGGCTCGCCCGGCGGCGCGACGATCATCGCCCACGTGCTCAAGTCGCTCGTCGGCGTGCTCGACTGGGGGCTCGACGCCCAGCAGGCCGCGGCCCTCGTCGCGGTCGCCGCCTTCGACGGCCCGACGACGATCGTCGGCGCCGAACACCCGCTCGTCGAGGCGCGCGACGGCGGTGCCGCCGACCCGCTGGTGGCCGCGCTGCGCTCGCGCGGCCACGACGTGCGGCTGGCCGCGCAGTCGAGCGGGCTGGCCATCGTCGTGCGGCGCTGCGACGCGGCGCGCTGTGTCTACGAGGCCGGCGCCGACCCGCGGCGCGAGGGCGTCGCGCGCGGCCGCTGAGGCGTGCGCACGGTGTCGCTACAGTTCGGGGTCCTGTCCACGGTCCATCTGCCTTGCCGACGTCCTGCCTGTCCGAATCCGGTCCGCCGGCCGACCTCGACGACGCCGCGCTCGTCGCGCGCTGCCGCGCCGGCGACCGCCACGCGTGGGCCGCGCTCGTGCGCCGCTACCAGCGTCTCGTCTACACGGTGCCACGCCGTGCCGGCCTGTCGGAGGCCGACGCGGCCGACGTCTTCCAGTTCACGTTCGCGCGCCTGGTCGAGCATGTCGATCGGCTCGACGACGCCACCCGCGTGCGCGCCTGGCTCGTGACGACGGCGCGCCGCGAGACGCTGCGCCTGCTGTCGCGGCGCGACCGCGTCGCCGCGGATGCGACGGCCGGTGGCGACGCTGACGACGACAGCGACCCGCTCGCACAACTGCCGGATCCGGCGCCGCTGCCCGACGCGCAGCTGCAGGCGCTGCAGGACCAGGATCGCGTGCGCCGCGCGCTCGAGCGCCTCGACGAGCGCTCGCGCGCGTTCGTCGAACTGCTGTTCCTGCACGATCCGCCGCTGGCCTACGCCGAGATCGCCGCGCGCCTGGGCATCGCCGAGGGCAGCATCGGCCCGACGCGCGCGCGCTGCCTCGACAAGCTGCGGCGCGCACTGCAGGACCTGTAGCCGCATGTATCGGCACGCCGCTGTCGCGCTCTGTGTTGCTGCCCATCCCCGCCACAGCCCGAAGGCCACCCCGATGACGACCCCGACCGAACCGACCGACGAGCAACTCGAGCAGTGGCTGCGCGCCAGCCGCGCGCTGGAAGACGCGCCGGCGTGGCTCGTCGAGCGCGTGATCGCGCGCGGGCCCGGGGCGGCCCGGCCGGCGCGGGCCACGCTCGCCGCGACGCTGCGCCGCGTGCTCGCACAGCTCGTGTCCGACACCGGCGCGGTACCGGCGCTCGCGCTGGGGCTGCGCTCGTCGGGTCCGCAGCTTCGTCAGCTGCTGTACGCCGCCGACGGTCGGGACATCGACCTGCGCGTCACGCCGGCCGGCGCGGATGGGGGCTTCGTCGTCAGCGGCCAGGTGCTGGGGCCCGAGTTCCGCGGCGAAGTTCGCCTGACGGGTGACGGCGTGGACCTGCGCACGGCGCTGGACGATGGTGGCGAGTTCCGCTTCGGCCCGCTGCCGGCCGGTCGCTGGCAGCTGACGCTGACCGGCGCCGACGTGCAGATCGACCTTCCGGTGCTCGAGCTCGCCGCGGCATGACGTCGTCGTCGGCCGACGACGTGGCGCGCGAGCGCGTCCGCGCCTGGGTGCACGACGACGTTGCGCCGCCGCCTTGGCCCGAGGCCGGCGATGCGGCCGCGCGGCTGGGCTGGCTGCTGAAGGACGCGTGCTACGCCACGTGGAACACCGAGCCGCCGCGCGCCCGGCGGGCGGCCGCGCTGCTGCATGAGCTCGCCGAAGCACGGCAGGCGCAGGCGCCGGTGCTACGCGCGCTGGCGTGCTGGACGCGCGGCATCGCCGAGCTCGGTGCCGGGCGCATGGGCGACGCGATCGACGCGCTCGACGCCGCGGTGGCCGCCTTCACCGCACTCGGCGACGAGACGCACGCGGCGCAGACGCAAGTGCCCAAGCTGATGGCGCTGTCGGTGCTCGGCCGCCACGACGAGGCGGTGCAGTGCGCGCAGGCGACGCTGGCGCGCTTCGTCGCCAGCGGCGACGAACGCTCGGCGGGCAAGATCGAGCTGAACCTCGGCACGATGCTGTTCCGCCAGGACCGGCACGCCGACGCGTGCCGCCACTACCGCAGCGCAGCGCAGCGCTTTGCGGCGGTGGGCGACGTCGAGCAGTCGGTGCTGGCCGACATCGGGCTCGCCAACGCGCTGACCTGGCTGTTCGACTTCGACGAGGCGCTGCGCGTCAGCGAGCGCGCGCGCCAGCTCGCCGATGCGCACGGCTACACCGTGCTCAGCGCGCAGGCGCGCGGCTCGATCGGCCAGCTCGAGCTCAACCGCGGCCAGCCGCAGCGTGCCCTGCCCGCGCTGGCCGAGGCCTGCCGGCTGCTCGAACAGGCGGGCGGCCTGCCGCAACGGCTGGCCGAGGCCGAAATCTCGCTCGCCGACGCGTACCTCGCGCTGAACCTGCTGCCCGAGGCCGTCGCGCGCTACGACCGTGTCACGGCGCGTTGCGCCGAGCACGAGATGCCCATCGAGCAGGCGCGCGCGACGCTGCAGCGCGCCCAGGCGCTGGCGCGGCTCGGTGCGCTCGACCGCGCGCAGACCGACCTGCAAGCCGCAAGACAGTGGTTCGATGCGCAGGGCAACGCCGCGTCGGCCGCGTTGGCCGCGCTGCAGCTCGCGGCGCTGGCGCTGCAGCGCGGCGACGCTGCGCAGGCGCTCGCCGGCGCGCTGGCCGTGGTGCCGGTGTTCGACGCGCACACGCTGCCGGGCTGGCGCTGCGAGGCCGAGGTGCTGGCGGCCGAGGCCTGCGCTGCCGCGGGCGACGCCGCGCAGGCGCGCCAACGCTTCGAGGCCGCGCTCGCGCTGCCGGGTGCGGCCAGCCACACCGACTGGCGCTGCCGTCTCGGGCTGGCCGCGCTCGAAAGCGCCGCCGGGCGGCGCGACGCGGCGCGCGCGCAGCTCGAGCAGGCGCTCGAGGTGATCGAAGCGCAGCGCGCGGCGCTGCCGGCCGACGAGTTCCGCACCGCCTTCGGCGCCGACAAGGCGAGCGCCTACGACGCGCTGGTGGAGCTCGCGTGGCAGGCCCTCGCTGACGCCCCGGCCGATGCGCAGGCGTCGGCGGCGCTGTGGCAGGCGCTCGAACGCGCCCGCGGGCGGGCGCTGGCGATCGGCCTCGCGCGCGCCGACCCTGGCGTCGATCCTGGTGCCGACACGCTGCGCACGCGGCTGCAGTGGACGCGCGAGCAGGCCCGCCACGCGCTGGCCGAAGGCGATGCGCAGGCGCTGGCCTCGCTCGGCCGGCAGGCGCAGGCGCTCGAACAGCAGCTGCTCGAAACGTGGCGCCTCGCGCAGGCGATGGCCCCGGCTGCGGCGTCCGGCGCCGACGCCGACGCGCTGCCGCCGCTGGCCGCGCTGCAGTCGGCGCTCGAGGCCGGTGACGCATGGGTGCAGTACCACCGCCTCGGGGCGCGCTGGATCGCCGCCGTCGTCCGCCGCGACGCCGTGCGCTGGTGCGACGGCGACGCGAGCGGCATCGACGAGCGCCTCGAGGCGTTGCGCTTCCAGCTCGAGGCGATGCGCGGGGCGGCGCCGCGGATGCAGGCGCACGCCGCGCAGCTGCTCGAGCGCACGCGCCGTCACCTGCAGGCACTGCACCGGCAGCTGTGGGCGCCGCTGGCCGACGCGCTGGGTGTGAGCACGCGTGTGTTCGTGGTGCCGCACGCCAGCCTGCACTACGTGCCGTTCGCCGCGCTGCACGACGGCCGGCAGTGGCTCGTCGAGCGGCACGAGCTCGTGCTCGCGCCGAGCGCGACGGCCTGGATGGCGGCGCGCCGCCGCCCGCCGTCGCGTTGCGAGCGGCTGCTCGCGCTCGGCGTCGATGGCGGGGCACTGCCGCACGTCGAGGCCGAGGTGCGCGCGATCGCGCGGTACTTCGGCCCCGGCGCGACGCTGCGGCTGGGCGCCGAGGCCACACGCAGCGCGCTGCGAGAGGCGGCGCCGTCGGCCGACGTCGTGCACCTGGCGTGCCACGCGCAGTTCCGTGCCGACAGCCCGTACTTCTCGGCGCTGCATCTGGCCGATGGCGAGATGACGCTGCGCGACGCCGCGGCGCTGCCGCTCAACGCGAGTCTGGTCACGCTTTCGGCGTGCGAGACGGGACTCAGCCGCGTCGCCCCCGGCGACGAACTCGTCGGCCTCGTGCGGGGTTTCCTGCTCGCCGGCGCGCCGAACGTGGTCGCGACGCTGTGGACCGTCGACGACGCGTCGACGGCGGCGCTGATGCAGGACTTCTACGCCGGACTTTGCGCCGGCAGGCGTCCGGCCGCGGCGCTGCGCGACGTACAATCGGCGCGCGCGACCGCGGGGCAGCATCCGTTCTACTGGGCCGCATTCGCGCTGCACGGCCGCGATTGACGCCGCCCGCCGGCGCGTCGCGGCCAATCGATGGATTGATGTATCAACCGCCGCGGCAGCCGCTCCGTGACCGCAGCGCCTTCCGACATTCGAGGTTTTCCATGCACGTTCGGCTTCGCCTTGCCCGCCACCTGTCGACGACGGTTCTCGCCGCGGCGCTGCTGAGCGCATGCGGCGGCGGCGGGGGCATCGTCGTTGGCGGCGGCGGTGGCGGCGGCAGCTGCGGCATCGTCGCCGCCCTGCCCGCCGACGCCGCCGTGGCGGCCGAAGTCGTGCTGCAGCTGCGGCCCGGGCACGATATCGCGCCGGTGGCGAGCGCGAACGGCCTGACCGTGATCTCGCAGTTCGGCGCGCGACCGATCTGGCGCCTGCGCGTGGCCGCCGGCGACACCGTCGATGCCGCGGTGGCGCGGCTGCGCGCCGACGCGCGGGTCTACTGGGCCGAGCCGAACCTGCAGGGGCAAGCGCCCGAGAGCCGGCGCTGCTCGGTGTGGACGATCGGCCAGGCGAGCGACTACGCCACCCAGTGGGCGCCCGACGCGCTGCGCCTCGCGCCGGCGCACGCGGTCAGCCAGGGCGACGGCGTGCGCGTGGCCGTGCTCGACACCGGCGTCGACCTGAACCACCCGGCGCTCGCGAGCCGGCTCGCGCGCACCGCGGGCGGCGCCGTGCTCGGGCGCGACTTCGTCGACCTGGATGCAGACCCGCGCGAGGAGGGCAGCGTCGACGATGCCGGCTTCGGCCATGGCACGCACGTCGCCGGCCTGGTGGCGCTGGCGGCGCCGCAGGCGCGCATCATGCCGGTGCGTGTGCTCGACGAGGGCGGTCAGGGCAACGCGTGGGTGCTCGCCGAGGCGCTCGCGTGGGCCGTCGACCCCGACGGCAACCCGGCCACCGACGACGGCGCGCACGTCGTCAACTTCAGCCTCGGCACGCTGCGTCCGACGCGGCTGCTCGAGATCGCGATGCGCATCGCTGCCTGCGACCTCGACGACGACGATGACGAGGACGACTTCGCCGACGCGCGTTTCGACACCGACCGTGATCGCTGCATGCGTCGTCACGGCGCCGTCGTGCTCGCCGCGGCCGGCAACGGCGGCAGCGCCACCGAGAAGCAGTATCCGGCGGCGGAGGCGAAGGAGGTGCCCATCGCCGGCGCGCTCGCCGTGACGGCGAGCAACGCGCAGTCGGCGCTGGCCCGCTTCGCGAACTCGGGCGCCTGGATCCACGTCGCCGCGCCGGGCGAGGGCATCACGAGCACGATCCCCGGCGGCGGCTACGGCACGTGGAGCGGCACGTCGATGGCGTCGCCGCTGGTTGCCGGCGTTGCGGCTGTCGTGATCGCCGGCGGCGCCAACGCACCCGACCCGCAGGGCTTCAGCGCTCTGCGCCGCTGGGCGCCGGGTGACGTGGCCAAGCGCCTGGTGGACCGTACGGGCGCACTGTGCGGCACGGGGCTGCGGCAGGTCGACGCCTACGCCGCGGTCACCGACACGTCGGGTCGCGACGCGACCTGCCCGTAGGCACGGCGCGCGGTCGCTCGGCGGCTGCGGCGCTCGTCGTTCTCGCTGACTGCCGCGACCACGGCGGCGCAGCCGCTTGCGCGGGCGGTGTGCCGCGCACGTTGCGCAGCCACCGGCCCCCGACTTTGGGGGAGAACCGGTATCAGCGTCCCCGCTGGCTTCTCTGTGCGCTCGACGCACGGTGAATGGGGCCTGTCGCCACCGCCGTGCGGTCCCCCCGCAAACCCACCCTGGAGAACCGCGATGACGACGACCCCGATTCCGTTCCGACCCCTTGTCTCGCCCCGGCCAGCCGGCGCGGCGTTGAGGCCGGTGGCAATGCTGTGCACGACGCTGGCGCTCACCGCCTGCGGCGGTGGCGGCAGCGATGCCGATACCGACGCTGCCGCCACGGCGTCGCGCATCACGCTGGCCGCCGCGCCGGCGCTGCCTGCCGGCGCGGCACCCGTGCCTGCGCTGACGTACTCGTGCGGCAACGTCGCGCTGGGCAGCGCGCGCAGCGGCGAGATCGAGGTACCTGCCGGACAGGTGTGCGTGCTGCAGGGCACCACCGTCGACGGCAACATCAAGCTCAACCGCGGCAGCGTGCTCGACGCGCGCGACGTCACGGTGATCGGCAACGTCCAGGCCGACGGTGCGGCCAGCGTGCTGCTGGCCGGCGCGTCGAGCCTGACGGGCTCGGTGCAGGTCAAGCAGGGCGGCAGCGCGACGATCGTCGGCGTGCGCATCGACGGCGACCTGCAGTTCGACGCCAACCGCGAGGCGCTGCTCGCCGCCGGCAACCGGGTCGGCGGCAACATCCAGGTCGTCGGCAACCGTGGCGGCGTGACGCTGAACGACAACCGCGCGATCGGCAACCTCCAGTGCAAGGACAACGTGCCCGCGCCGCAGGGTGGCGGCAACACCGCCGCGTCGATCGAGGACCAGTGCCGCGGCATGCAGCCCGCCGTTGCCGGTACGCCGGGCCAGCCGGCGAACCCGCCGGTGGCACCGGTGCCACCGTTGGCCGGTGCGACGCTGCCGGCCGCCACGTTCGCCAGCGGCAGCAACGTCGTGTGCCGCAACGTGAGTCTGGGCGCGCAGACCTACGCCAACGTCGAGGTGCCGGCCGGCGCACGCTGCGAGCTGTTCGGCACGCGACTGACGGGCAACCTCGAGCTCGGCCCCGGCGCGTCGGTCGACGCGCGCGACGTCCGTGCGGCAGGCAGCCTGCAAGGCGACGGCGCGGGCACCGTGATGGTCAGCGGCGGGCGCTTCGACGGCTCCGTGCAGCTTGAGCGCGGGCAGGCCGCGACGCTGGCGGGCGCCGGCGTCGGCGGCTCGGTGCAGCTGAAGGTCAACGCCGGCCTGCTGTGGCTGCAGGACCTGCGTGTGAGCGGCGACATCCAGCTGTTCGACAACCGCGGCGGCGCGACGCTCAACGCCAACGTGGCCGATGGCAACCTGCAATGCAAGGGCAACGCGCCGGTGCCCACCGGCCGCGGCAACCGCGCGGCGTCGAAGGAAGACCAGTGCCGCGCGCTGTGAGTACTGTGAGTAAGTACCGCGCACGCCATCGTCCCCACGCCTGCACCGACTCACGAAAGGACACCACGATGACTTCCACCCTGTTCCCGCCGCAGCCCGTGCGCAGCGTCGCCGCGGCTTCTCTCTTGCTCGCCGCGCTCGCGCTGAGCGGCTGCGCGTCGCTGTCGGCGCGCGACCGCAACACCGCGGTGGGCGCCGCCGTCGGCGGCGTCGCCGGCTCGGTGCTGACCGACGGCAGTGCCATCGGCACGCTTGGCGGCGCCGTCATCGGCGGCGTCATCGGCCGAGAGGCCGACACCGGCGAGCGCAAGGACGAGCGCGACCGCCGCAAGCGCGATCGGCGCGATTGACACACGATGGATCGCGCGTGCCGTGCCGGGCACGGCGTCGCGCGACCATCGTCTGCACGGCCAGCGGACCGAGGACGGTCCCGCCTCATGACGCGGGACCTGCGGGCACCTCGGCATGAGCGGCTCGCCCGGCGGCATCTCCCGCAACGTCGCGCGGCGCCCGCCCGGCGGTGCGACCGGGGCGCGGTGCGAGTCGACGCCGCAGGCGATGGGCCGACCGCAGGCCGCCGGCGTCGCCGCGCTAGCGCTCGTCGTCGGCCGCGCGCGCGACGTCGGGCATGCCGCTGGGCTGCCACGTCACGCCGTGGCGGCGCAGGTAGTCGCGGATCAGCTGCCGTACGACTTGCGACGGCGTCACGTCCTGCTGGGCGCACAGCTGCTCGAAGGCTTTCTTCTTCGCCGGGTCGATCAGGACGGTCAGGCGCGCAGTCTTCAGTTCCATAAGCCCCTCACAGGCACCAAATATTATAATACCATGTAAATAAAATGCACATATCAGCACGCAACAGCGCGTCCAGCACAGCACGCATGTCGAAGCCGTCCGCGCATCGTCTTTCGCCCGCCGCGCGACCATGGAGACACGATGAGCCGTGACGCGGGTGCGCCGGCCAGTCGGCGCGATGCCTCGCGCCACGCCGAGCCGTGGGTCTACGAGGCCGGCGGCAAGCGCGTGCTGCACTTCAGCATCAGCGCGATCCAGAGCCGCGTCGACCTGCGCCATCCCGACCGGCTCGACCTCGAGTACACGCGGCTGATGATGGGCTTCCTGCTGTGGCAGCCCCGGCCCGAGCGCATCGCGATGATCGGCCTGGGCGGCGGCTCGCTCGCGCGCTTCTGCCACCGCCACCTGCCGCAGGCGCACCTGCGCGTCGTCGAGAACAACCCGCACGTCATCGCGCTGCGCGAGCGCTTCGAGGTGCCGCCGGACGGCGAGCGCTTCAGCGTGATCGAGGCCGAGGGCGCCTCGTTCGTGCGCTTCGTGCCGAAGCGTTTCGACGTGCTGCTCGTCGACGGCTACGACATCGGCGGACTGCCGGCGAGCCTGGGCACGCAGCGGTTCTTCGGGCATTGCGCGCAGGCCCTGCAGCCGGGCGGACTGTTCGTGATGAACCTGTGTGCGCCGTCGACGCGCAAGGCGCAGGTGATCGAGCGCATCCGGCGCGCCTTCGGCGGCACGGCCCTGTGCGTGGACGACAGCGAGGCCCTCAACAGCATCGTGCTGGCCTCGAACGGCCACACGTTGTCGACACGGCCGGCCGACGCCCCGGCGCGCCCGGCCGGATTCGATGCCGCCGCCTGGGCCTCGTTGCGCGGCGCGATGGCGCGGGTGCGTGCCGCCTGGCATCGGGAGTTCGGATGATCGCTTTGCTCGAAGCCCACCGCGCGGGCCTGTATGCGCGCCACCAGTGGCTGTCGAACGTGATCGCGGGGGTCATCGTCGGCGGCGTCGCGCTGCATCGCCGCGAGGACGGGGTGCGTCATCGCGTGGCCCGCGGCGTCACTGCGCCTCGAGCTTGATGCTCTTCGCGATCGCGCGGAAGCGCGCCGTCTGCGCCTGGTACTCCTGCGCCGCCTGCGCCAGCGACAGCGGCGCCGGCACGCGCCCGCCGATCTTCTCGAGCTGCGCGCGCACCTCGGGGTCGGCCATCGTCGCGCTCAGCGCCTTGTGCAGGGCCTCGACGACCGGCTCGGGCGTGTCCTTGCGCACGAAGTAGCCGGTCCAGGTGTTGAACGCGAAGTCCTTGATCGAGGCGCTGTCGTTGATCGACGGGTAGCGGCGCAGGAACTCGGCCTCGACCTGGCCCTTGGGCGCGAGCGTCGCGAGCACCTTGAGCCGCCCCTGGTCGGCGAGTGCGATCGTCGAGTCGCCGACGACGAGGAACGACACGTCGACCTGGTCGCCGCCGAGGTCGGTCAGCAGCGGCGCCATGCCCTTGTACGGGACGTGCGTCATCTCGGCGCCGATGACCTGCGCGAAGTGCGTGCCGATCACGTGGTACAGCGAGCCCACGCCGACGCTGCCGTAGGTCAGCGGCTTGCCGGCGGCGGCCTGCCGGCGCGCGAGCGCGACGAGCTCGTCGACGTTGGCCGCCGGCAGCCCCTTGCGCGCGAGCACGGCGAGCGGGAACGTGCCGATCATCTGCACGAAGCGGAAGTCCTCGGCCTTGTAGCGCACCGTGGGCAGCACCATCGGCGTGAGGATCAGCTCGTTCGGCGATCCCTGGTACAGGTAGCCGCCGCGGCGGGCGCACCGAGCATTTTCTGCGCCCCGAGCGACCCGCCGGCGCCGCCGAGGTTCTCGACGATCACCATCTGGCCCAGTGCCTTGCCGAGCGGGCGCTCGACGACGCGCGCGATCGCGTCGGACAGCCCGCCGGCCGGGTACGGCACCATCAGGTTCACCGGCTTGAGCGCCCGAGCTCGTCGAGCTCGAGCTGGCGCCGCGGCTCGACGCGAACGCGCGCTTCGGCCTCGTCACGCTGGCCGGGCGCGCCGAGGCGCACCTGCTGCCGATGCTGCGCGCGCTGGTGGCCACGCACCTGCGCGACTGACGCACCGTGTGGGCTCGCGCGGGATTGCGCGTGCGGGCGGCGGCCACGACGCTGTGGCCGATGCGATGGCCGCTGCCTGCGAAGCGGCGGCCGCCGTCGGCGGCTGGACCCGGCCGACCCGGCTCGCTGCCTTCGTGCGCGACCGGCCGTCGCGGCGCGTGTGGCTCAGCCCCCGCCCGTCAGCCGGTAGACGAGCAGGTGGTAGGTCTTGTAGCGCTCGAACACCTCGCGGCTGCGGAACCCCGAAAAGTACTTGTAGTTCGCCTTCGCGAGCTTCTTGCGCAGCAGCCAGAACCCGATGCGGCTCGTCAGCGGGTGGTTCTCGCTGAGGTAGCGGCGCAGCGTCAGGCCGGCCGGCTTCAGGCGGTTCATCAGCAAGTCGTTGAGCAGCTCGAGGTTCGGGCTGACGCGCTGCGTGATGTCGACGTCCTTCACGAGCTCGAACGGCGCCTGCGCGATGCGCGCCTGGAACTCGCGCCAGCGGTGGCCGCCCTTGAAGCTGCGGTCGCCGGGGCCGCCGTCGCCGTCGGCGTCGGTCTTGAAGAAGTCGCAGATCAGCATCGTGCCGCCGGGCTTGAGCATCTCCGGCACGCGCGTCAGCGACGACGCCAGCGCGATGTACTGGAAGCTCTCGCTGAACAGCGCCACGTCGTAGCCGCGCACGTCGTCGGGCAGGTCCTCGAAGCGGCACTCGTACAGGCGCGGCGCGCGGCCGCGGTGGCCCTCGAGGCGCCGGCGCACCGCGCGCGCGAGGTCCGCCGCCGGCACGACGCCGTCGACCTCGTAGCCGCGGTCGAGCAGCTGGCGCAGCAGGTGGCCGGTGCCGCAGCCGATGTCGAGCACGCGCGCCGGCGCCGGCGGCAGCTCGGCGATCAGCATGTCGTTGTAGCGCTGCTGCGCGATGCCGATGTTCGCGAGCTTGAGCTCGAGGTCGCCGTCCCACAGGCCGTAGTGCAGGTCCTCGACGTCGAGCAGCTGCTTGGCCAGGACGAGGCCGAGTTCCTTGCTGTCCATGCGTGCGTGCGCTGTGCCGCCGGCAGGCGGCTTGTCTCCTGCGCGGCATTGTCGCCGCGCCGTGCGCGCCGCGGCGGCGCGCTCAGCCGCCGGCGTCGTAACGCCGCCCGAGCGCCATCAGCTCGGGCGTGCCGATCACGGCGTTCAGCCCGTCGAAGTCGAGCATGCGCTCGCGCCACGGTGCCGTCGTGCCGTGCGCGGCCAGGCTCGCGTAGTAGCCCTGCAGCGCGTGCGCGAGCGCGCGCACCGCACCACCGGGGAAGATCGCGACGCGAAAGCCGCGCTGCTGCAGTTCGGCCGCCGACTGCACCGGCGTCTTGCCGCCCTCGACCATGTTGGCCAGCAGCGGCGTGCGGTGCGCGAAGCGCGCGCACGCGGCATCCATCTGCGCCGGCGTGCGCAGCGCCTCGATGAAGAGGGCGTCGACGCCGCACTCGAGGTAGCGCTCGGCGCGCTCGAACGCGGCGTCGATGCCCTCGACGGCCAGCGCGTCGGTGCGTGCGAGGATCAGCGTGCGCTCGCTCGCGCGCGCGTCGAGCGCGGCGCGCAGCTTGCCGCACATCTCGGCCACGGGCACGACGGCCTTGCCGTCGAGGTGGCCGCAGCGTTTCGGGAAGGTCTGGTCCTCGAGCTGGATCATCGCCGCGCCCGCGCGCTCGAAGCCGCGCACGGTGCGCTGCACGTTCAGCGCGTTGCCGAAGCCGGTGTCGGCGTCGACGATCACCGGCACGCGCACGCGCTCGGTGATGCGCGCGAGCGTGTCGGCGACTTCGGGGTAGGTCGTGAGCCCGACGTCGGAGCGGCCGAGCCGCGTGTACGCGATGGCCGCGCCGCTGAGGTACAGCGCCTCGAAGCCGGCCTGCTCGGCCAGCAGCGCCGACAGCGCGTCGTAGACGCCCGGCGCGAGCAGCAGCCGCGTGTCGGCCAGACGCTGCTTCAGGTTCATGCGGCCTCCAGCAGCTCGCGCGCCGTGTGCGCGGCGATGTACCCGCCGGCCACGGCGCTGAGCAGCCCGTTGCCCGAGAGATACCCCCACACGGCGTTGCCCGAGACGCCGCGCGCCGCGCCGCCGGCAGCGAGCAGGTTCGGGTGCACGCTGCCGTCGGTGCGGCGCGCGCGGCAGCGCGCGTCGATGTCGAGGCCGCCTTGCGTGTGGAACAGCGCGCCGGTGACCTTGATCGCGTACAGCGGCGGCGCGAGCGGGCGGCGTGCGCTGGCCAGCGTGTCGGCCAGCGTCTGCGCGTCGCAGCCGATCACGACGGCCAGCGCGTCGATGCTGTCGGCGCGCCGCAGCGCACCGGCGGTCTCCGCGTCGCGGAAGTCGGGAAACGTGCGGCCGAGTGCGAGCAGCCGTTCGTCGAACACATTCCACGCGACGCCGCCCGGCTGTGCGAGCACGTGCACCGCGGCCTCGGAATAGCCCTGGGTCTCGTCGTGGAAGCGGCGCCCGTGCGCGTTGACCTGGATGCCGCCTTCGGCCATCAGCGCCCACGTGATCAGCACACCCTGCGGCACGGCCCACGAGCCGTGGCCCTGGTAGCCGCCGAGGTCGGCGAGCGCCAGCCCCAGCGGGCGCGCCCACGCGATCGCGCTGCCGTCGTTGCCGACGTGCCCGGCGTAGGTCGCGTCGCGCATTTCGGGCAGCAGCTCGGCGACCAGCGCGCGGTGGCCGCCGAAGCCGTTGCAGGCCAGCAGCAGCACGTCGCATGCGAGGTGCTCGACGCCGCCATCGGGACGGGTGTAGCCGACGCCAAGCACCCGATCGCCATCGCCGACCCACAGCTCGCGCACCAGCGCGTCGGTGACGAGCATCGCACCGGCGCGCTCGGCTGCCGCCGTCAGCGCGCCGACCAGCGCCGCGCCGGTGCGCGCGGGCAGCGTGTGCATGCGGCGCACCGAATGGCCGGGGTAGAGAAAGCCGTCGAGCAGCTCGAAGGCCAGCCCGTGACGCTGCTGCAAGGCGTCGAGCGCCGGCGCGATCGCCTCGGTGTACGCGCGCACCAGGTGCGGCGCCGCGGTGCCGTGCGCCTTGGCCTGGATGTCGGCGGCGAAGCGCTCGGGGCTGTCGTCGACACCGGCCGCGCGCTGCACCGCGGTGCCGGCGGCCGGCACGAAGCCCGACGACAACGCGGTGGAGCCCTGCGGCACCGCGTCGCGCTCGAGCAGCACGCAGTCGATGCCGGCATCGCGCAGCCTCAATGCCGCGGTCAGACCGCACGCGCCGGCGCCGACGATGGCCACCGGCACCGCCGGCGTGCCGGCGGGCATCGCCGCGGCGCGCACGACGCGCGGCTCGTCGCTCGGGGTCATGCCGTCGGGCGGTGCAGGTACTGGCCGCGCGGCTTGCCGAGCACCTCGCCGTTCTCGTAGATCTTGTGGCCGCGCAGGAAGGTCGCGTCGACGCGCGCCGACAGCTCGAGCCCCTCGAACGGCGTGTAGCCCTGCGTCGACGGCGACTCCGACGCACGGATCGTCCACGTCTTGGCCGGGTCGACGATCGCGATGTCGGCGTCGAAACCCTCGGCGAGGTCGCCCTTGCGGTTCAGGCCGTAGCGCTGCGCCGGGTTCCAGCTCGTCACACGTGCCATGTGGTTGTAGCCCATGCCGCGCTTCGTGCCTTCGCTGACGAGCGCGGGCAGCAGGTACTCGGTGCCGCCGAAGCCGCTCTTGGCCATCCAGATGTTGCCGAAGTAGTGCTTCGGCACCTTCATCTCCTGGCGGCAGCACGCGTGGTCGCTGACGACCCAGTCGAGCTCGCCGGCCAGCAGCGCCTCCCACAGGTATTCGACGTCGTCGCGCGGACGGATCGGCGGGTTGACCTTGGCCAGTTCCCCGGCCTTCGAGGTGATGTCGAGGATCAGGTGGCCGATCGTCACCTCGCGCCGGAAGTCGATGTGCGGGAACACCTCGGCCATCATCAGCGCGGCCTGCACCGCCTTCTTCGAGCTCAGGTGCAGCAGGTTGATGTTGGGCAGCGCCGTCTCGTGTGCGAGGTAGCTGGCGATGAACACCGCGAGCCCTTCCGAGTGCGGCGGCCGCGACGCGCTGTAGGCGGCCAGGCCCTTGAGGCTCTTGTCCTTCTCGACCAGCCTGGTGTAGGCCGTCATGATCTCGGGTGTCTCGCAGTGCAGGCTCAGCGAGATCTGGCGCGCCTTGTCGGGGAAGCGCTCGCGCGCGGCCTGCAGGCCGCGCATGATGAACTCGAAGTGCGCGAGGTCGTAGCGCTCGTCCTCGCCGATCATCAGGAAGTCGCGCTGGCTGTCGCTGCGCCCGTGCAGGCCGTGCGAGCCGTAGAACATGAAGATCTTGAAGCTCGCGACGCCGTGCTTGTCGATCAGCATCGGGATCTCGTCGATGTGCTCGCGCGCGATCGGCGCGAGGTGGTAGCCGTAGTCGACGTGGAAGCGACCCTTGCTGATCTTCAGCACCTCGGGGAAGAACTTCTTGTATGCGCCGCCCTTGTTCAGGTAGTACTGGCCGGTGCGGAAGTAGTTCAGGCTCGAAGTGACGCCACCCATCGCGGCGGCCTTGCTCTCGGTGACCGCATCCTCGGCCAGCGGCGAGTAGATGCCGCTGTGCATGTGCGCGTCGACCACGCCGGGGAAGGCCAGCCGTCCCTTGCCGTCGTAGACCGTCTTCGCGCGCGTCGCGTCGATGCCGGGCGCGATCTTCGCGATGCGCTCGCCGGCCACGGCGATGTCGGCGTCGAAGACGACGTTGCCGTGCGGCCGCACGACGCGCACGTTCTTGATCAGCAGGTCGAACTCGGGTGTGCTCATGGGTTCTCCGTGCGGCGCGGGTTCGCGAAGCGCGCCTTCAGTTGGGGCAGCAGGCCGCCGGCTTCGACCATCTCGAGCAGGAAGCCGGGGATCGGTTCGCAGGCCAGCACCTCGCCGCTGGCGCGCACGACGCGGCCGGCGCGCGCGTCGAACGAGATCGTCTCGCCGTCGACGAGGCGCTCGGCCTGCGGGCACGTCAGCAGCAGCAAGCCGACGTTGAACGCGTTGCGGAAGTACAGGCCGCTGTAGCTCGGCGCGATCACGGCAGCCACGCCGAGGTGCACGAGCACGCTGGCGGCCTGCTCGCGCGACGAGCCGATGCCGAAGTTGGGGCCGGCGACGATCACGTCGCCCGCACGCACGCCGCGCGCGAAGTCGGGGCGCACCGTCTCGAGGCAGTGACGCGCGATCACGTCGAGCCCGTGCTTCATCGCGTGGCCGGGCGCGAGCTGGTCGGTGTCGATGTCGGCGCCCAGGCGCCAGACGGTGTGGCGCGCGGCGGCGCTCACGCCAGCAGCTCCCGTGCGTCGGCGATGCGCCCGTGCACGGCTGACGCGGCCACCGTGTACGGCGAGCCGAGGAACACGCGCGCCGACGCGGCACCCATGCGGCCCTTGAAGTTGCGCGCCGTCGACGAGATCACGGTGCTGCCCTCGGGGATCGCACCGCCGTAGCCGGCGCAGGCGCCGCACGCGCTGGGCAGCAGCGTCGCGCCGGCGTCGAGCAGCGCCTGCATCGTGCCCTCGCGCTCGGCGGCCTCGCGGTCCTTGACGCTCGCGGGGGCGACCATCAGCTGCACGCCGGCGGCCACGCGCCGGCCGCGCAGCACGCGCGCGGCGGCGCGCAGGTCGTCGAGCTTGGCGCCGGTGCACGCGCCGATGTAGGCGACGTCGACCTTCGTCGGCTCGAGGTCGTCGACGCCGCGCACGTTCGCCGGGCTGTGCGGCAGCGCAACCTGCGGCGCGAGCGCCGACGCGTCGAAGCCGTGGCGCACGCCGGGGGCGTCCTCGTCGCTCGTCCAGCGCGCGAGTTCGTCGTCGGTGACGTCGACGCCGACCTCGCGCAGCCACGCCTGCGTCGTCGCGTCGGGCGCCACCAGCCCGACCTGCGCGCCGAGCTCGGCGCTCATGTTGCACAGCGTCATCCGCTCGGCCATCGACAGCGCCGCCACCGCCTCGCCGCAGTACTCGACGGCCTGGTACTGGCCGCCGTTCATGCCGAAGCGCGCGAGCATCGCGAGCATCATGTCCTTCGCGCTCACGCCCGGTGCCAGCCGTCCGATCCAGCGCATGAAGATCGTCTGCGGGACCTTGAGCCAGATCTCGCCGGTCGTCACGACGCCGAGCATCTCGGTCGCGCCGATGCCGAACATGTAGGCGCCGAACGCGCCGCCGGTGGGCGAGTGCGAGTCGCCGCCGACGCAGAACATCCCCGGACGCAGGTGCCCGCCCTGCGGCAGCACGACGTGGCAGATGCCCTCGCCGTCGTGCACGTGCGGCAGCGCCTGCGTGCGCGCCCAGTCGCGCGCGATCGCGACGATGCGCCGCGACTCGTCGTCGTGCGCGGGCAGGTAGTGGTCGATCACGAGCACCACCTTGCGCTTGTCCCAGATCGGCGCGCCGAGCTCGGCGAGCATCGGCGCGAGCCGGCGCGGGCCGCTCGAGTCGTGGAACATCGCGAGGTCGACGCGGCACGTCACGATCTCGCCCGGCGTCACGTGCGCGCGGCCCGCCGCGCGCGCGACGAGTTTCTGCGCCAGCGTCTGCGGGGAGCGCGTCGCGTCCATCGTCACAGCCCCAGGTAGGCCTGCTTCAGCTCGGCGCTGGCGAGCAGCTCGGCCGGCCGCCCGGCGAAGCGCACCGCGCCGTTCTCGAGCACGTAGGCGCGGTCGGCGATCTCGAGCGACTGGCCGACGTTCTGCTCGACGAGCAGCACCGCCAGACCCTCCTCGTGCAGGCGCCGGATCAGCGCGAACATCTCCTCGACGAGCAGCGGCGACAGCCCCAGCGACGGCTCGTCGAGGATCAGCAGCCGCGGCTCGGCCATCAGACCGCGGCCGATCGCCAGCATCTGCTGCTCGCCGCCGCTCATCGTGCCGGCCTTCTGCGCGCGCCGCTCGGCCAGCCGCGGGAACGTCGCAAACACGCGCTCGAGATTGGCGGCGCGCCGCTCGCGCCCGCGCGTGAACGAGCCGAGCTCGAGGTTCTCGAGCACCGTCAGGTTCGGGAAGATCTTGCGCCCCTCGGGCACCTGGATCAGCCCGGCCTTGACGACGTCGCGGTAGTGCGCGCGGGTCAGCTCGCGGCCGTCGAACGACACCCGGCCGCCCCACGCCGGCACGATGCCGCACACCGTGTTGTTCAGCGTCGACTTGCCGGCGCCGTTGCTGCCCAGCAGCGCGACGATCTCGCCGTCGTGCACCTGCAGGTCGACGCCGCGCAGCACCTCGACGCGGCCGTAGCCGCCGCGCAGGCCTCGGATGTCGAGCAGGGCCGTCATGACGCTTGTCGCCCCCGCAGCCGCGCCGCGGTGCCGTGGCCCAGGTAGGCCTCGATCACGCGCTCGTCGGCCGTCACCTGCGCCGGCGTGCCGCTGGCGATCAGCTGCCCCTGCGCGAGCACCCACACGTGTTCGGCCAGATTCATCACGGCCTGCATCACGTGCTCGATCATCAGCACCGTGACGCCGCTTTGCGCGATGCCGCGTACGACGGGGATCATCTCGGCGATCTCCTGCGGGTTCAGCCCGGCGAGCACCTCGTCGAGCAGCAGCAGCTTGGGCCGTGTGGCCAGCGCGCGCGCGAGCTCGAGCCGCTTGCGCCCGGCCACCGTCAGGTCGGCGGCGGGCTTGTCGAGCTGCGGCGCCAGGCCCACCTGCTGCGCGACGCGCTCGGCGGCGGCCAGCGCCGCGGCGCGCTTCGGCTCGTGCAGGTGCGCGCCCACCGCGATGTTCTCGCGCACCGTCTGCGCCGCGAACGGCTGCACGATCTGGAACGTGCGCGTCATGCCGGCGCGCGCGTTCAGGTGCGGCGCGCGGCCGGTGACGTCGATGCCGTCGAACACGACGCGGCCGCTGTCGGGAACGAGGAAGCCCGACATCAGCGCGAACAGCGTGGTCTTGCCGGCGCCGTTGGGGCCGATCAGCGCCGTCAGCGTGCCCGGGCGCACCGTCAGGCTCACGTCCTGCACCGCGCGCAGGCCGCCGAAGGCGATCGACAGGCCCTGCAGGTCGAGCAGCGCGCGCTCAGCCACGGTCGCGCCTCCACAGTTCGCGCACCGAGCGGCCCATGCCCGACAGCCCGCGCGGCAGGAACATCACGATCAGCACCAGCACCGTGCCGTAGATCACCATGTTCAGCCCCGGCAGCTGGCCGAACAGGTTGCGCGTCAGGTCGGCGAGCAGGTGCAGCACGAGGGCGCCGAGCACCGGCCCCCACAGCGTGCCCATGCCGCCGACGATCGCGCCGACCAGCGCCTCGACCGACACGTGCGGACCGAACGCGATCGACGGGTCGATGTACTGGAACACCTGCAGGTAGAACGCGCCGGCCGCGCCCATGAACGCGCCCGACAGCGTGATCGCGCCGAGCTTGGTACGGTACGGGTCGACGCCCACCGCGCGCGCGGCGTCCTCGTTGTCGCGCACCGCCTGCAGCTGCGCGCCGAAGCGCGAGTGGCGCAGCCACGCGGTGACGAGCAGCGCTGCGACGACGAAGCCGAGCACGACGCCGATGTAGCCCTTGCGCGAGCCGAACTGCAGGTTGGCGACCGATTCGCGCAGCGGCAGCATCAGCCCGACGCCGCCGCCGGTGAACTCGACCGACACCGCGAGGATGCGGAACACCTCGGCGAACGCCAGCGTGACGAGCGCGAAGTACGACCCCTTGAGCCCGTAGCGGAACGTCAGCGCGCCGACGGCCAGGCCCACGGCGCCGGCGACGACGACGGCCAGCGCCAGCGCGACCCACGCGTTGAGCCCGCCCTGCAGCTGCGCGATCGCCTGCACGTAGGCGCCGCAGCCGAAGAAGAGGGCGTGGCCGAACGAGAACTGTCCGCCGTAGCCGCCGAGCAGGTTCCACGCCTGCGCGAGCAGTGCGGCGTACAGCGTCAGCATCACGAACGTGAGCCACACGCCCGAGTCGAGCGCCCAGGTCAGCAGCGCGACGCCGGCGGCGAACGCGGCGATGGCGGCGAGGTCGCGTCCCATCGTCGTCAGGCCCTTGCGCCGAACAGGCCCTGCGGGCGGAACAGCAGCACCGCGATGAAGATCGCGAAGATGCCGATCTGGCCGAGCGACTCGCCGAGGAACAGGCCGCCGAGCGACTCGACGACGCCGATCAGCAGGCCGCCGACCAGCGCGCCGGCGAAGCTGCCCATGCCACCGAGCACGACGATCGTGAACGCGACGAGCACGAAGCCGCTGCCGACCTGCGGGTTGACGTAGTACGCCGGCAGCAGGAAGCACGCCGCGGCGCCGAGGCAGGCCAGCCCGATGCCGAAGCTCATCGCGTAGACGTGATCGACGTCGATGCCCATCAGCTTCGCGCCGTGCTTCTCCTTGGCCACCGCGCGGATCGCGCGGCCGAGGTCGGTGCGCGTGACGATCCACAGCAGGACGGCCGACGTGACCAGCGCGCCGGCGAAGGCCACGAGCTTCGGCAGCGCGATGAACGCGGGACCGATCGGCACGGTGGTCAGCGTGTAGGCGGTCTCGATCGTGCGCGTGTCGCTCTTGAACAGCATCAGCGCGACGTTTTCGAGCACGATCGACAGCCCGAGCGTGACGAGCAGGATGTTCTCGTCCTTGCCGTGGCTCGCGCGGTTGACGATGCCGCGCTGCAGCGCGTAGCCGAGCGCGAACATGCCCGGCACCACGAGCGGCAGCGCCAGGTACGGGTCGATGCCCCAGTGCGTCTTGAGCAGGTACACGGCGTACAGCGCGACCATCAGCGACGCGCCATGTGCGAAGTTGATGATGTGCAGCACGCCGTAGATCAGCGTCAGCCCGAGCGCGATCAGCGCGTAGACCGCACCGGTCGTCAGGCCGTTGAGCAGCGACGGAAAGAGGATGCCGAAGTCGAGCACGGGCAAGGACGGTGAAGCAGCCGCCGGCGCCTCGCGGCGCCGACGAGCCGATCGAGCGGCCGCCGCGGATCCGGCTTGGCCGGTCCGCTGGCGGCGCCCCCTGGGGGGAGGCGGCCGCCAGGCCGCTTCGGGGGGGTCAACTCTTGAGCGGGAAGATCGGCTCCACCTCGCGGTACTCGCGCGGCACGATGACCTTGATGTCGCCGCCGACGACCTGCGTCATCAGCGGCTGCGCGCCCTGGTTCTGGCCATTGACGAACTTTGTCGGCCCGTACGGCATGATGTGGTCGGCGAACGTGCTCTTCTCGAGCGCGTCGATGATCGCGGCGCGGTCGGCGCTCTTCGCGCGCTCGATCGCGTCGGCGAGCAGCATCGTCGCCGTGTAGGCCATGAAGACCTCGTAGGTGAAGAACAGCCCCTTGGCCTCGACGCGCTTGCGCAGCGCGGCGCTCTTCGGGTTCTTCGGGTTGAACCAGTGGTTGCAGTCGATGATGCCGTTGGCCGCGTCGGGGAACTCCTTCAAGAACTTGTAGCTCGACGCGGCGCCGCCGAGCACGCTGTAGATCGCCTTCGGCACGACGCGCTGCTGCTGCATCGTGCGCACGAGCAGCGCGTACTCGTTGTAGTAGTTGGCCGGGATCACGATGTCGGGGTTCACCGACTTCATGCGCAGCACGATGTTGTTGAAGTCGCGCGTCGGGTTGGCGTGCTTGATGATTTCCTTGACCTCGAAGCCGAAGCCCGGCAGCTCGCGCGCGAGCAGGTTCGCGGTGCCGGTGCCGAACAGGCTCTCCTCGTGGATGATCATCACCGTCTTGGCCGGCTTGCCCGCCACCGTGTTGAGCACGTGCAGGTTGTTGACCGCGACCTGCGCGCAGGTGCGGTAGCCGGGGCCGAAGCGGAACGTGTTCTTCAGGCCGCGCTCGACGATCTGGTCGGCCACGCCGACGTCGACGACGTGCGGCAGGTTGTACTTGGCCGCGGCCTGCGTCGTGGCCAGGCAGATCGCGCTGGCGAACGCGCCGACGACCGCCGAGCAGCCCGCCTCGTTCATCTTCTCGACCTCGGCGGCGCCGGCCTGCGGCGTGCTCTGCGCGTCGCCGAGCATGACCTCGAGCTTGGCACCGCCGAGCGACTTGATGCCGGTCTTGTTGATGTCCTCGATCGCGAGCAGCGCGCCTTCGCGGCACTGCTGCCCCGAGAACGCGAGCGCGCCGGTGACCGGGTGCAGGATGCCGACCTTGACCGGCCGCGGCTGCGCGCCTCCGATCAGCGGGAACGCGAGGGCGGAGGCCCCGGCGGCGGTGTGCTGCAGGAACTGGCGACGGTTGCTCATGGTGTGCGCTCCTCGGGCAGGGTGGGGGGTCAATGGAACTGCGCGGACAGCTCGGTGCTGACCCACAGCTTGGCGTCGATGCTGCCGACGCGGGACAACTGCATGCGGTACTGGTAGCGGTCGGGGCGGTACAGGCCGTGCAGCCACTGCACCGGGCGCTCGGCCTCGTCGCGCACCAGGCGCGTGACGGCCAGCAGCGCCGAGCCGACCGGCACGTCGAGGTGGCGCGCGGTGGCTGCGTCGGCGAGCTGCGCCGAGATCGTCTGCACCGCGCTGCCGATGCGCACGCCCGAGGCTTCGAGCAGTACGAGCAGCGGCTTGCGGCCGAGCTCGCGCCGGCCGAAGCCCGCGGCGAGGTCGGCCGGCACGTGCGTCGTGATCAGCGACAGCGGCCCCTGCGCCGTCGAGCGCACGCGCACCGCCTTCTGCACCGGCGTGCCAGGCGCGAGCTGCAGCGCGGCGGCGACCTCGTCGTCGGCGGCGAGCGTCTCGCACGACAGCACCTTGACCGACGTGCGCAGGCCCATGTTGACGATGTTCTCGAGCAGCCCGGTGAGTCGTGCGCCGGCGCCGCGCGCGTCGGCAGCCGCCGGCATGCGCGGTGTCGTGCCGCGGCCGGGCGCGCGCTCGATCAGCCCTTCGTTCTCGAGCTGCTCGAGCGCCTTGCGCACCGTCACGCGCGCGACGCCGAACTGGTCGGCCAGCGCCAGCTCGCCGGGCAGGCCGTCGGCGAAGCGACCCTCCTGCAGCTGCTCGCGCAGCACCAGGTAGATCTGGTGGTACTTCGGCAACGGAAGGCTGGTGCCCATCGGCGGGCATCTGACCACTGTCCTAATGTCCTGTCAATAGGACAAATGCAGCGGCTGGCTGCGGGTTTGCCCTTGGGTCGGGCGGCTCGTGCATCACAGGCGCCGTATCGCGGCGCCGCGCGGCAGCGGTGCGCGTTCAGCGCCCCGACAGGCCGGCCACGGCCTGGTGCGCCGCGTCGAGCCCCTGCTCGACGACGCGCCGCTTCCAGGCGTCGGTGTCGGTGTAGAACGCATCGCGCACGCGGCGCTTGATCGTCGCGCGCAGTGCGTCGTCTTCGACCTCGGGGTGGTTCTCGAGCCACTGGTCGGCGCGCAGCGCGTCGATCACTTCGGCCACCGGCACGGTGCCGTACTCCAGTGCGATGCCGGTGTACTCGGCCTGCGGGCACTCGTCGTAGGCGGCGAGCCACATCAGCCCGGTCAGCAGCGCCGACGTCGAGCTGCCGTCGTAGATCGACGTCACACCATCACCCCACCACGCGCGTGCGCGCGCCAGCGCGGCGGGGTCGTCGCGGCAGGCGAAGATGCGCTCGCCCACACCGCTCGGGCCCAGGCCCGTGTGCAGGTCGATCCAGCCCAGCCGTGTGCAGCGCTGCGCCTGCTCCTGCAGCACGTGGCGCAGCGTCACGTGGCTCCAGGTCGGCGCGCGCCCGCCATAGAACAGGCCCTGCGGGTGGTCGTACTGGCCGCCGGTCACGGCGGCCTGCAGTGCGCGCTCGCCGTGCTGCGCCGCGTAAGCCATCAGCTCGGCCTGCACCTCGGGCGCGGGCGGCCAGGTCGGCGGCACGATCAGGTGCGCGAGCCGGTCGTACGCCTCGTTGCGCGGCAGCGGGCGGTGGAAGTCGTGGAAGTTGCGGTTCAGGTCGACGTTTTCGTGCGTCGTGCGCCGCCACCACGAGAAGCCCCACGGGTTCAGCGCGTGCAGGTACAGCACCGCAACGCCCGCGCGCTGCGCCGCGGCGTGGAACGACGCGTCGGCGAGCAGCGCGCCTTGCACGCCCGAGCCGCAGAAGCCCTCGACGCCGTGGCAGCCGCTGCTGACGATCAGCAGCGCCGGCGCGTCGTGCGCGCCGAAGCGCGCGACGTCGAGCGCCAGCGCCTCGCCGTCGCGGCCGCGCAGCGGGTGCATGCGGCTATGCACCTCGAGCCCCGCGTCCTCGGCGGCGGCGAGGAACTTGCGTCGCGCCTCGGCGTAGCTCTGCGCGAAGAAGCGGCTCGCGTCCATCGCCGCCACGTCAGCCGCGCGGCGTCGCGAGCCACTTCTCGGCCAGCCGCACCCACAGCGTCGCGCCGAGCGGGATCAGCTCGTCGTTGAAGTCGTAGTGCGGGTTGTGCAGCGTGCACGGGCCCAGGCCGTGCACGTGGTCGCTGTAGGCCTCGCGGTGTGCGCCGTCGCCGTTGCCGATCACGAAGTACGCGCCGGGCTTCTCGAGCAGGAAGTAGCTGAAGTCCTCGGCGCCCATCGTCGGCTCGAACTCGAGCGTGTTCTCGGGCCCGACGACGTCGCGCATCACGCCGCGCACGAAGTCGGCCTCGGCCTTGTGGTTGATCGTCGGCGGGTAGTTGCGGCGGAACTCGAAGCGGCACTCGGCGCCGAACGCGGCACAGGTGTGCTCGGCGATCTCCTTCATGCGCCGCTCGATCAGGTCGAGCACTTCAAGGGTGAAGGTGCGCACCGTGCCCTGGATCTCGCAGCGGTCGGGCACGACGTTGGTCGCCTCGCCGGCGTGGATCATCGTCACCGAGATCACGGCGGCGTCGGTCGGCTTCTTGTTGCGCGTGACGATGGTCTGGAACGCCTGCACCATCTGGCACGCCACCGGCACCGGGTCGATGCCGTTGTGCGGCAGCGCCGCGTGTGCGCCGCGGCCGGTGACCGTGATGCGGAACTCGTTGCTCGACGCCATCGCGGGGCCGTCGCACACCGCGAACTGGCCCACCTTCAGGCCCGGCCAGTTGTGCATGCCGAAGACGGCTTCCATCGGGAACTTGTCGAACAGGCCGTCTTTGATCATCTCGCGCGCGCCGCCGCCGCCTTCCTCGGCCGGCTGGAAGATCAGGTAGACGGTGCCGTCGAAGTCGCGGTGCCGCGCGAGGTGCCGCGCGGCGGCCAGCAGCATCGCGGTGTGGCCGTCGTGTCCGCAGGCGTGCATCTTGCCAGGGTGCTTGCTCGCGTGCGCGAAGGTGTTGTGCTCGGTCATCGGCAGCGCATCGATGTCGGCGCGCAGCCCGACGGCGCGGTTCGACGTGCCGTTCTTCACGATGCCGACGACGCCGGTCGTGCCGAGTCCGCGGTGGATCGGGATGCCCCAGTCGGTCAGCGCCTTCGCGATCACGTCGGCGGTGCGGCGCTCCTCGAAGCACAGCTCGGGGTGGGCGTGGATGTCGCGGCGGATCGCGGTGATCGCGGCCGCGTCGGCGAGGATCGATTCGATGAGTTGCATGGCGTGTCTCCTGCGCGGTCGATCTTACGCGGGGGCTGCCGCGGGCATGAACCCCGCGCGCCGATGTCCCCCGTCGCGTCGGCCTAAACTGGTCGCCGGTTCGCAGGAGTCCCGCGATGACGCAGATCCCCTCCGCTGCCGAGCGGCCGCAGCCGCGGCTGGGTGACCAATGGCAGTTCGCGACGCGCGTGGTCGGCGGTGCGTCGCCGCTGGTCCTCGACCACGTCGTGCGCGAGCTGCGCCCCGACGGCGGCTGGACCATCGCGGTGCGCAAGGCCGGCAGCGACGACCCGTGGCTCATGCAGGTGTTCGACGCCGAGTTCAACCGCGTCGCGCGCGAGCTGATGCCCGGCGAGTCGATGCGCTACACGCCGGCGTTCCCGCTGTTTCGCTTCCCGCTCGAGCCGGGGCGGCGCTGGAAGGCCGCCGTCGAGCAGCGCCAGGACGGCGAGCCGGGGCACCGCATCGTCGAGGTCGACGCGCGCGTCGTCGGCCCGGAAGCCGTCGAGGTGCCGGCCGGACGTTTCGACGCGTGGCGCATCGAGGCCGTGCACCTGGCCGGCGGCGTGCGCATCGACACTGTCTACTGGTACGCCCCGCGCGCCAAGCGCTCGGTGCGCGGCGTCGAGAAGAGCCGTTCGGCGCAGGGCACGAGCGAGCTCGTCTACGAGCTGCAGTCGCTGCGGCTGGTCTGACGATGAATGCCGAAGCCATGCGCGTGGTGCGCGGCGCCTGCCCGCACGACTGCCCCGACACCTGCGCGCTCGTCGTGACGGTCCAGGGCGGCCGCGCGGTGCGCGTGCAGGGTGCGGCCGACCACCCGCCGACCGGCGGGGTCCTCTGCACCAAGGTCAGCCGCTACGCCGAACGCACGCACCACCCGGACCGGCTGCTGCACCCGATGAAGCGCGTCGGCCGCAAGGGCGAGGGGCGCTTCGCGCGCATCTCGTGGGACGAGGCGCTGGACACCGTCGCGGCGCGGCTGAAAGCCATCGCCGCGCGCGACGCACAGGCCGTCGTGCCGTACAGCTATGCCGGCACGATGGGGCTGCTGCAGGGCGAGTCGATGGCGGCGCGCTTCTTCCACCGCCTGGGCGCCAGCCGGCTGGACCGCACGATCTGCGCCAGCGCCGGCGGCGAGGCGCTGGCCGCGACCTACGGCGGCAAGCTCGGCATGCACCTGCGCTTCTTCGCGCAGTCGAAGCTGATCCTGATCTGGGGCAGCCACAGCATCGCGTCGAACCTGCACTTCTGGACGCTCGCGCAGCAGGCCAAGCGCGCCGGCGCCAAGCTGTGGTGCATCGACCCACGGCGCACCGAGACGGCCGACAAGTGCCACCGCCACCTCGCGCTGCGCCCCGGCACCGACGGCGCGCTGGCGCTGGCGCTGATGCACGAGCTGATCGCGCACGGCTGGCTCGACCACGACTACATCGACCGCCACGTCGACGGGTTCGACAAGCTCGCCGAGCGCGCGCGGCCGTGGCCGCCCGAGCGCGCCGCGGCCGTGTGCGGCGTACCGGCCGACGACATCCGCGAGCTCGCGCGCGACTACGGCACGACGCAGCCGGCGGCGATCCGCCTGAACTACGGCATGCAGCGTGTGGCCGGCGGCGGCAACGCGGTGCGGCTCGTCGCGCTGCTGCCTTGCCTCGTCGGCGCGTGGCGCCATGCAGCCGGCGGCCTGCTGCTGTCGAGCTCGGGCTGGGCCGCGCCGTTCCGCGACGACGCCGCGCTGCAGCGGCCCGACCTCCTCGCGGGCCGGCGGCCGCGCACCGTCAACATGAGCACGATCGGCGACGCGCTGCTGCACCCCGGTGGCGGCGCGTTCGGCCCGCGCATCGACGCGCTCGTCGTCTACAACAGCAACCCGGTCGCGGTCGCGCCCGAGTCGCGCAAGGTCGTGGCCGGTTTCGCGCGCGAGGACCTGTTCACCGTCGTGCTCGAGCAGTTCCAGACCGACACGGCAGACTTTGCCGACATCGTGCTGCCGGCCACGACGCAGCTCGAGCACCTCGACGTGCACACCAGCTACGGCCACACCGACGTGCTGATCAACGAGCCGGCGATCGCTCCGCTCGGCGAGGCGAAGCCCAACACGCAGATCTTCCGCGAACTCGCCGCGCGCATGGGCTTTGCCGAGCCCTGCTTCGCCGAAGACGACGAAGCCTTGCTGCGCCAGGCGCTCAAGGGCATCGACCTCGACGGGCTGCGCGTGCGCGGCTGGGCGAGCCTGCCGCTGCCCGACGCGCCGTTCGCCGACGGCGGCTTTCGCACGCCGTCGGGCAAGGCGGTGGTCGACGCGCCGGGGCTGGGCGTGCCCGACTTCGTGCCGAACCACGAGTGCGCCGAAGCCGCCCCGGAGCTCGCGGCGCGCTACCCGCTGGCGATGATCTCGCCGCCGGCGCGGCACTTCCTGAACTCGACCTTCGTCAACGTCGCGAGCCTGCGCGCGATCGAGGGTGAACCCACGCTCGAGATCCACCCCGACGATGCGGCGCCGCGCGGCATCGCCAGCGGCGCCGTCGTGCGCGTGTTCAACGACCGCGGCACGCACCGCTGCCGCGCCGAGGTGACGACGCGCGCGCGCCCCGGCGTCGTCGTCGGGCTGGGCATCTGGTGGCGCAAGCTCGGGCTCGACGGCACCAACGTCAACGAGCTGACGAGCCAGCGGCTGACCGACCTCGGCCGCGCGCCGACGTTCTACGACTGCCTGGTCGAGGTGGCGGTCGACACCCCCGCCGCGGCTTGAAGCGCGCCGCGACGATCGCGCTCGTGGCCGGCCTGTCGCTCACCGGTGCTGCCGCCGTCGCGCTCGCGGCGGCGTGCCTGACGGCCGGCTGCGCCAGCGTCGGCTACTACGCGCAGGCGGTCGGCGGCCACGTCGACCTGCTCAACCGTGCGCGCCCGGTGGCCGACGTGATCGCCGACGACGCGACGCCGCCGGCGCTGCGCGAGCGGCTCGCGCTCGCGCAGCGCATCCGCGACTTCGCGGTCGCCGAGCTGGCGCTGCCCGACAACCGCAGCTACCGCCGCTTTGCCGACCTGCAGCGCCCCGCGGCGGTGTGGAACGTCGTCGCGGCGCCCGAGCTGTCGCTCGCGCTCAAGACCTGGTGTTTCCCGGTCGTCGGCTGCGTCGGCTACCGCGGCTATTACGACCGCGCGGCGGCCGACGCGCTGGCTGCGCAGCTGCGCGCCGACGGCTGGGAGGTGCTGGTCTACGCGGTGCCGGCGTACTCGACGCTGGGCCGGCTCGAGTGGCTCGGCGGCGACCCGCTGCTGTCGACCTTCATCCACTGGCCCGAGGGGGAGCTGGCGCGGCTGATCTTCCACGAGCTCGCGCACCAGGTCGTCTACGCCGCCGGCGACACGACGTTCAACGAGTCGTTCGCGACCGCCGTCGAGCGGCTGGGCGGTGCGCGCTGGCTCGAGCGCCACGCCAGCGCCGCGGCGCGCGACGAGTACGCCGCGTTCGACGCGCGCCGCCGCCAGTTCCGCGCGCTGACGCTGGCCGCGCGCCGCGAGCTCGAGGCGGTGTACGCGAGCGCGGCCGACGACGACGCCATGCGCGCCGCGAAGGCCGACGTGTTCGCGCGCCTGCGCGCCGACCACGAGCGCCTGAAGCGCGAAGAGTGGGGCGGCTTCACCGGCTACGACGGCTGGTTTGCGCGCGCCAACAACGCGGCGCTGGGCGTGCAGGCGGCGTACGACGAGTTCGTGCCGGCGTTCGAGCGTCTGTTCGACGCCGCCGGCGGCGACTTCGCGCGCTTCTATGCCGAGGTGCGCCGTCTGGCCGACTTGCCGAAGGCCGAGCGGCACGCGACACTGCGCGCCGCCGTGGCCACCGCCGCCGGGGGCGCGGCCGCCCAATAGGGGGAAGAGGGGGAGTCGACGTGTCCGAGATCCGCATCCGCCGCGAGCACGACCTGGGCCTGGACGAGGCGCGCAAACTCGCCTTGAAGTGGGCCGAAGAGGCCGAGCGCCGGTTCGGCATGGACTGCACGGTCGTCGAAGGCGAGTTCAGCGACACCGTCGAGTTCAGCCGCAGCGGCGTCAAGGGCCAGCTCGTCGTCGCGGCCGACCACTTCGACCTGCAGGCCAAGCTCGGCTTCCTGCTCGGCGCGTTCAGCAAGACGATCGAGACCGAGATCGAGAAGAACCTCGACGACCTGCTCGGCGCACGCCAGGCGCTGGCCAGGGCGCCCGCTGCCAGCGCCGGCAACGGTGCGGCGAAGAGGGTCGCCGCGAAGAAGAACGGCAACGGCGCGCGCAAGAAGGCGTAGTGAGGCGTCGTGCGCCGCGGCCGCCGGTCGGCTACTTCAGCGATTCGATCAGGTCGATGTACTCCTGCATCGCCGCCTCGGCGCTCTTGCCCTTCTGCTCGTTCCAGGCATCCCACTTCGCGCGGCCGACCATGTCGGTGAAGCCGGGACGCTTGCCCTCGACATCGCCCTCGGTGGCCTGCTTGTACAGCGCGTAGATCTTCAGCAGCGTCGCGTTGTCGGGGCGCTCGGGCAGCGTCTTGCTGTCGGCCACGGCCTGTTCGAAGCGGGACTTGAGGTCGGCCATCGCGCGTCTCCTGGTCGGTGAAAATGGGCCTTGACGGGCGGGATGTTAACCAGCATCGTGCCCACGACCACCGCCTCCAGGAGCCTGTCGATGTCCTCTGCCGCCGAGCGCATGTCGCGCGTCGACACCGCGTGGCTGCGCATGGACAGCGACGTCAACCTGATGATGATCGTCGGCGTGTGGCTGCTCGCGCCGGCGGTGTCGTACGAGGCGGTGTGCGAGCGGCTGCGCACCGCGCTGCTGCGCTACCCGCGATTTCGCCAGAAGGTCGTCGAGGACGCGCTGGGCTACCTGTGGGTCGACGACGAGCATTTCGACATCGAGCGCCACGTCAGCCGCGAGCGGCTGGCGCGCCGGCGCGGCCAGAGCGAGCGCCAGGCGCTGCAGGAGCGCACCGCCGAGCTGGCGACGACGCCGCTGGACCGCGAGCACCCGCTGTGGCACTGGCACCTGATCGAGGACTACGAGGGCGGCAGTGCGATCATCATCCGCATCCACCACTGCATCGGCGACGGCATCGCGCTGATGTCGGTGCTGCTGTCGATCACCGACGGCGGCCACGCGCCGCCGCGGCGGCGCCCGCGCGGCAACGGCCGCGACGGCGACTGGCTCGCCGACACCGTCGTGCGCCCGCTGACCGACCTGACGGTGCGCGCGATCGGGCTGTACGGCGAGGGTGTGGCCAGGTCGCTCGACCTGCTCGCGCACCCGGGCAAGCCGCTGGCCGGCTCGCTCGACATGGCGCGCGTCGCGCTGCAGGTCGCCAGCGACGCGGCGTCGCTCGCGCTGATGCCCGACGACTCGCCGACGCGACTGAAGGGCCACCCGATCGGCCTCAAGCGCGTCGCGTGGTGCGAGCCGCTGCCGCTCGACGACGTCAAGGCGGTGGCCAAGGCGATGCACTGCACCGTCAACGACGTGCTGCTGTCGTGCGTGGCCGGCGCGATCGGCGCGTACCTGCGCGAGGTCGGCGACGACCCGGCGGGCAAGGAGATCCGCGCGATGGTGCCGGTCAACCTGCGCCCGCTCGAGCAGGCGCACGAACTGGGCAACGGCTTCGGTCTCGTGCCGCTGGTGCTGCCAATCGGCATCGAGCACCCGATCGAGCGGCTGTACGCCGTGCACGCGCGCATGAGCCAGCTCAAGGACAGCTACCAGCCGCTGCTGGCGTTCCTGATCCTCGCGGCGTCGGGGCTGCTCGTGAAGCCGGCGCAGGACCTCGTCACGGGCCTGTTCGCGAAGAAGACGACCGCCGTGATGACCAACGTGCCGGGCCCGCGCGAGCCGCTGAAGTTCTGCGGCTCGACGCTGCGGCAGAACATGTTCTGGGTGCCGCAGTCGGGCCACATCGGCATGGGCGTGTCGATCCTCAGCTACGGTGGCGGCGTGCAGTTCGGCCTGATCACCGACAAGAAGCTGTGCCCCGAGCCGCAGAAGATCATCGACCGCTTCGCGCCCGAGTTCGCGAAGCTGCTGTGGGTGACGATGATGCTGCCGTGGGGCGATCAGCTCGAGGCGCTCGAACCGAACGGTTCGCCGGGGTACGGCCCACCGGCGCGAAGCGCATCGCCAGCGCGATCTCGCGCAGCCAGCGGTGGCCGGCGTCGTGCTGCGCGCGCCAGTGCCAGTGCATCGACACCGTGAATGGCGGCAAGCCGAGGTCGGGCTCGACGACCTGCAGGTCGTGCCGCTGCGCGAAGCGCTGTGCGGGCCGCAGCGGCAGGATCACCGCGAGGTCGGTCGCCGCGAGGATCGTCGGCACGACCATGAAGTGCGGCAGCGCGAGCCGGATGCGCGGCTCGAGCCCGAGCATCTGCAGCGCGCGCGCCGGCTCGGCGTGGCTCTTGACGACGATGAAGTCCAGCCGCTCGAGTGCGGCACGGTCGGTCAGCCGCCTGGCCAGCGGATGGCCGCGGCGCAGCAGCACGACGTAGCGCTCCTCGAGCAGCGGCGCGTGCTCGGTGCCCACGAGCGCCGGCAGGTAGCCGAGCGCGAGGTCGAGCCGGCCGTCCTCGAGCGCGGGGCCGATCGCCTGCGGCTCCATCTGCACCGCCTCGACGCGCACGCCCGGCGCCTGCGCACCGACGGCGGCCATGATCTGCGGCAGGAACTCGTCGGCGCCGATGTCGCTCATGTGCAGCGTGAAGCGGCGCACCGAACGCGCGGGGTCGAACGCGTCGGCCTCGTGCAGCGCGGCGTCGAGCAGCTGCAGCGCCGCGTCGACCTGGCGTGCAAGCCGCTCGGCGCGGCGCGTCGGCGCGACACCGCCGGGGGCGCGCACGAACAGCGGGTCGCGCAGCGCGAGCCGCAGCCGCGTCAGCGCGTGGCTCGTCGCCGGTTGCGACAGCCCCAGGCGCTCGGCGGCGCGGCTGACGTTGCGCGTCTCGTGCACGGCGCGGAAGACGTGCAGCAGGTTCAGGTCGAGCTCGTGCAGATGCATGGGATGAATCGTACTTAGTGATTTCATTGCATGGACGAATGACGCGCCGCTGGCTAGATTGCTCGCCTCGGCACAACACGGCGGCCACGGCGTGGAAGTCCAGTTCACCGAAGAGATCGAGCAGCTCAAGAAGGGCGCCGGGCAGACCTTCCAGGGCGAGGGCATCCTCGCGATCACGAAGGCGCTGCTGCAGTCGGGCGTGGCCTACATCGGCGGCTACCAGGGCGCGCCGGTGTCGCACCTGCTCGACGTGATGGTGCAGGCCAAGCCCTATGTCGACACGCTCGGCGTGCACGTCGAGGCCTGCGCGAACGAGGCGTCGGCCGCGGCGATGCTCGGCGCGAGCCTGCACTACCCGCTGCGCGGCTGCGTGACGTGGAAGTCGATCGTCGGCACCAATGTCGCGGCCGACGCGCTGTCCAACCTCGCGTCGCCGGGGGTGGTCGGCGGCGCGCTGATCGTCGTCGGCGAGGACTACGGCGAGGGCGCGAGCGTGATCCAGGAGCGCACGCACGCCTATGCGCTCAAGAGCACGATGCTGCTGCTCGACCCGCGCCCCGACCTGCCGACGATGGTGCGCATGGTCGAGCACGCGTTCGCGCTGTCGGAGGCGTCGAACATGCCGGCGATCCTCGAGCTGCGCATCCGCGCGTGCCACGTGCGCGGGCGCTTCGAGTGCAAGGACAACGTCGCGCCGGCGTGGTCGACGCGCCACCCGATCGACGAGCCCGCCGGCTTCGACTACATGCGCCTCGCGCACCCGCCGGTGACGTTCCGCCACGAGAAGCTCAAGGTCGAGCAGCGCATCCCGGCGGCGCAGCGCTACATCGCCGAACACCGGCTCAACGAACACGTCGCGGGCGACTTCGCCGACGTCGGGCTGATCGTGCAGGGGGGGCTGTACAACGCGACGCTGCGCGCACTGCAGCAGCTCGGGCTGGCCGACGCGTTCGGCGCGAGCCGCGTGCCGCTGCTCGTGCTCAACGTGACGTTTCCGCTCGTGCCCGACGAGGTCGTCGCGTTTGCCGCCGGCAAGCGCGCGGTCGGCGTGCTCGAGGAGGGCAGTCCCGAGTACATCGAGAAGGACGTCGTCGCTGCGCTGCGCCGCGCCGACGTGCCCACGCCGCTGCACGGCAAGGACCTGTGGCCGGCCGCGGGCGAGTACACGGTCGAGGTGATCGCGCAGGGGCTGGTCGCGTTCGCCGAGCGCCACCTGCCGCAGGTCGACCTCACCGCCGCGCGCGCGTGGCTGGCCGGCAACCGCGCGCGGCGCGACGACGTCGCGAAGGCGATGGGACCGCTGCCGGCGCGCCCGCCGGGCTTCTGCGTCGGCTGCCCCGAGCGGCCGGTGTTCTCGGCGCTCAAGCTCGCGCAGGCCGAGGTCGGGCCGGTGCACGTCGCGGCCGACATCGGCTGCCACGCGCTCGCGACCTTCGAGCCGTTCAGCTCGGGGCACTCGATCCTGGGCTACGGCATGAGCCTGGCCAGCCGCGCCGGCGTCAGCCCGATGATGCAGCGCCGCACGATCGCGGTCATGGGCGACGGCGGCTTCTGGCACAACGGGCTGCTGACCGGGGTGCAGTCGGCGCTGTTCAACGGCGACGACGCGGTGCTGCTGATCATGAAGAACGGCTACACGTCGGCCACCGGCACGCAGGACATCATCAGCACGCCCGACGACGAGGCCAAGGCCGCCGCGGCCAGCGCCGGCACGCTGCACCAGAGCCTGGCCGACAAGAACCAGACGATCGAGACGACGCTCAAGGGGCTGGGCGTGCAGTGGCTGCGCACCGTGCACACCTACGAGGTCGACGCGATGCGCCGCACGCTCGAGGAGGCGCTGACGAGCGACTTCACGGGGCTGAAGGTGATCGTCGCCGAGGGCGAGTGCCAGCTCGAGCGGCAGCGGCGCATCCGGCCGTGGATCGCGCAGCGCCTCAAGCGCGGCGAGCGCGTCGAGCGCGTCAAGTACGGCGTCGACGAGGACGTGTGCAACGGCGACCACGCGTGCATCCGCCTCTCGGGCTGCCCGACGCTGACGCTGAAGGACAACCCCGACCCGCTGAAGGTCGACCCGGTGGCCACCGTGATCGACGGCTGCGTCGGCTGTGGGCTGTGCGGCGCCAACGCGCACGCGGCGACGCTGTGCCCGTCGTTCTACCGCGCCGAGGTCGTGCGAAACCCGAGGTGGCACGAGAAGCTGCTGCACGCGCTGCGCGCGCCGCTGGTGCGCGCGCTGCAGACCGCCTGAACCCCGCACCCCCATCGACAAGAGAACGAAAGGAGACGACGATGACCCGAACCGCACCCCTGTCGCGCCGCGGCGCGCTGGCGCTGGGCATGGCGCTGGCGCTGGCCGGCGCCGCCCTGCCGGCCGCGGCGCAGACCTTCCCCGACAAGCCACTGAAGCTGATCGTCAACTTCCCACCCGGCGGCGCCGCCGACGTGATCGGCCGCGCCGTCGCGCAGGCGATGGGCGAGTCGCTGAAGCAGCAGGTCATCGTCGAGAACCGGCCCGGCGCCAACGGCAACATCGGCGCCGAGGCGGTGGCCAAGTCGCCGGCCGACGGCTACACGCTGCTGATGAGCAGCGGCGGCGCGATGACGGTCAACCCGTTCCTGTACCGGCAGATGCCGTTCGACGCCGAGAAGGACCTCGTGCCCGTCGCGTCGGTCGCGCGCGTGCTGGTGTTCCTGATGGCGCACCCGTCGGTGCCGGCGAACAGCGTCGCCGAGTTCGTCGCCTACGCGAAGGCCCACCCGGGCAAGCTCAGCTACGGCTCGGCGGGCCAGGGCAGCTCGCCGCACCTGGCCGCCGAGATGTTCACGCGCCAGGCCGGCATCCAGGCCACGCACGTGCCGTACCGCGGCGCCGCGCCGGCGCTCACCGACCTGCTCGCCGGCCAGGTGCAGTTCATGTTCGACCCCGGCCCGGGCCTGAAGCACGCCGCCGAGGGCAAGCTCAGGCTGCTCGCCGTCGGCAGCCCGCAGCGCGCGTCGCAGCTGCCGAACACGCCGACGCTGGCCGAGTCGGGCTTCCCCGGCTTCGACGCCGACACCGTGTTCGGCATCTACGCGCCGGGCGGCACGCCGGCCGCGCTGGTCGCGCGGCTGCACGACGAGGTCAACAAGGCGGTGGCGAGCGCGAAGGTGCAGGAGGTCATCAAGGGCATCGGCGGCGAGCCGCTCGCGCTGACGCGGCAGGCCTTCATCGAGCGCCAGAACGCCGACCGCGCGCGCTTCGGCAAGTTCATCCAGGACGCGGGCATCAAAGCAGAGTGACGCCATGCCTGGCACCGACTCGCGCCCGATCACGATCCTCGTCTGCGCGCTCGGCGGCGAGGGCGGCGGCGTGCTGTCGCAGTGGCTGTTCGACACCGCGCTGGCCTGCGGCCACAGCGCGCAGAGCACGTCGATCCCCGGCGTCGCGCAGCGCACCGGCGCGACGACGTACTACCTCGAGGTCCACCCCGAGCCCGACGCCGCGCTCGGCGGCCGCCGGCCGGTGTTCAGCCTGAACCCGGTGCCCGGCGCGATCGACCTGCTGGTGTCGTCGGAACTCCTCGAGACGGTGCGCCAGATCGGCCTGGGCATGGCCAGCGCTGAGCGCACGACGGTGATCTCGTCGTCGTCGCGCGCGCTGACGGTGGCCGAGAAGATGCAGCCCGGCGACGGCCGCGTCGGCGACGCCGCGCTGCTGGCGACGCTGCAGCGTCACGCGCGTGCGGCCGAGGTGTTCGACATGAGCGCGCTGGCGCGCGAGACGGGCACCGTGATCAGCGCGGTGCTGCTCGGTGCGATCGCCGCATCGGGCGTGCTGCCGTTCGCGCGCGAGGCCTACGAAGCGACGATCCGCCGCAGCGGCCGCGGCGTCGACGCGAGCCTGGCCGGCTTCGCGCGGGCCTATGAGCGCGTTGCAGCGAGTCGGCGCCAGCGCGCACAGGCCGAGCAGGCGCTGCAGGCGGTGACTGCCGCCGCCGGCGCCAAGGCCCGCGACGGCGCGCCTGCGCTGCCGGTGGCGGTGCGCGACGCGTTCCCGGCCGCGGTGCACGACGTGCTCGCGCTCGGGCACGCGCGCCTCGTCGACTACCAGGACGCGCGCTACGCGGCGCTGTACGTGCAGCGGCTCGCGCGCGTGCTCGATGCCGAACGCGCCGGCGACCCCGGCGCGGCGCTCGGCCACGCGACGACGCGCGAGGCGGCGCGCTGGCTCGCGCTGTGGATGGCGTTCGACGACATCGTGCGCGTCGCGCATCTGAAGCTGCGCGCCGCACGGGCGCAGCGCGTGCGCGCCGAGGTCGGTGCCCGCGACGACGAACTCGTCAAGGTGTACGACCACTTCAAGCCCGGCGTGCCCGAATTCGCTGCGCTGCTGCCGCAGCCGCTGGCCGACCGCCTGCTCGCGTGGGACGCGCGCCGTCGCGCGCAGGGCCGCGCCCCGTGGGCGCTGCCGCTGAAGGTCGGCACGCACACCGTGCTCGGCGCGCTCGCGCTGCGCACGGTCGCGGCCCTGAAGGGCCAGCGCCGGCGCGGCAGCCGCTTCGCGCTCGAGCAGTCGCTGATCGAGCGCTGGCTCGCCGCCGTCGAGCATGGTGCGCGCGAGCACGCGGCGCTCGGCCACGAACTCGCGCAGTGCGGGCGGCTGATCAAGGGCTACGGCAGCACGAACGAGCGCGGCAAGGAGAACCTGCTGCACATCGTCGACCACCTCGCGACGCGGCCGGTGCCGCCTGCCGAGCGCGCCGCCGCCGTGCGCGCCGCGCGCGAGGCGGCGCTGGCCGACGAGGGCGGGCGCGCACTCGACCGCGCGCTGGTCGCGCACGGCGCGCCGCCGCGGCCGCCGAAGCCGCAGCCGGTGCGCTTCTACCGGCGGCGGCCGCAGACCTGAGCGGCGTCAGTCGTCGAGCTCGGCGCGCGCCATCTCGACGTCGAGCCGTTCCATCGCGTCGATCGGCTCGCACGCGGCGGCCTCGGCGTAGAGCTTCTCGGCCTCCTTGAGCTTCTTCTCGCCCTCGAGCATCACGAGGCCGTTGGCGTACTCGACCCTCGCGATCGCGCTCCTCGGGTTGAGCTTGAGTGCCTCGCGGTACATCTTCAGCCCGGTCGCCGCGTCGGCGCCCTGCGTGCGGCCGATCAGCTTGCCGACCTTGTCGATCACCTCGGCGTGGAACGCGCCGAGCGCGATGTGTGCGTCGGCGTGCTTCGGCGCGAGCTCGATCGTCGTCTCGAGCGCGTGCTTGACCTTGGCACCCAAACCCTGTGCGAGCGCCTTCGCGACGCTGATGCCCTGGCCGTAGCGGCCGAGCGCGTAGGCCTGCCAGTACCACGCGTTGGGGTTCTTCGGCTCGGCGGCCTGCTGCTTCTCGGCGCGCTCGGCCGCCTCGAGGAACATCGCGAGCTTGGTCTTCTCGCTCTTCTCGAGGTAGTTCGCGTAGATGCACTGCGCCTTGTTGGCCACCGTGAGGCCGGCGCCACCGGCCTTCAGGCCCGCTTCGTAGGCCTTCTGGAACTCGCCGGCGTGAAACAGCGCCCACGCGGCCTGCACCGCCTCGTCCTTCGGCCACGGCTCGACGTCGCCGGCGTGCAGCCGCGGCCAGTGCTTCTTCAGCGCCGCGGGGTCGTAGCGGTACGCGCTGGCGTCGTACGGGAAGGGGGTCCACTTGGCCATCGTCGTCTCCTCGTCGTTGGCGTTCTCGGGGCTGCGGCGCGCCGTCGCTCAGCTCGTGCGGTAGGGGCCGGCGAGCGTGTGCAGGTGCTCGGCAGCGGCCGGCTCCAGGTACGGCGCGAGCAGGCTCAGCACGTGGTAGGCGCCACGCGCGAGCGCCGCGCCGGCGGCGTCGGGCTCGAGCGCGTGGCGCGGGTCGCGCACGTATTCGTAACTCAGCCAGTAGGTCAGCACGACGACCATCGCGGTGGCCACCGGCTCGGCCTCGCGCGCGCCGATGCGCACCGCGCTGCCGCGCGCCAGCCCGTCGAGCACCGCGCGCACCGCGCGGCCCTTGTCCTTGAGCACGCCCTGGAACTGCGTCTCGAGCCGGCGGTTCTTCGACAGCAGGTCGTTGAGGTCGCGGTAAAGGAAGCGGTACTGCCAGATCAGCTCGAACAGCATGTGGAAGAACAGCCACGCGTCCTCGACGTGGCGCACGTCGTCGGCGGCGCGCAGCAGTTCGGCGAGCGCCTTCTGGTAGCGCGCGAACAGCGCGTTGATCAGCTCGTCCTTGGCCGGGTAGTGGTAGTACAGGTTGCCCGGGCTGATGTTCAGTTCGGCCGAGATCAGCGTCGTGCTGACGTTGGGTTCGCCGAAGCGGTTGAACAGGCCGAGCGTGACGTCGAGGATGCGCTCTGCGGTGCGGCGCGGTGGCTTCGCGGGCTTTGGCGACGGCATGGTGCGCCGATTCTGGCGCATCGGCGTGCGCGCCCGGCGCGGGTGCGGCGCCGGCCTAGAATCCGCGCCCCATGCCCGCGATCAGCTTCCAGCACGTCAGCAAGGTGTATCGCGGCGCGCGCGGCCCGCTGCGGGCGCTCGACGACGTCACGTTCGACATCGAGCGCGGCGAGTTCTTCGGACTGCTCGGGCCCAACGGCGCCGGCAAGACGACGCTGATCTCGATCCTCGCCGGGCTGGCGCGCGCGACCGAGGGCCGCGTCACCGTGATGGGCCACGACGTCGTCGCCGACTACGCCGCGGCGCGCAAGGCGCTGGGCATCGTGCCGCAGGAACTGGTGTTCGACCCGTTCTTCAGCGTGCGCGAGACGCTGCGCATCCAAAGCGGCTATTTCGGCGTGCGCGGCAACGACGCGTGGATCGACGAGCTGCTCGAGGGGCTGGGCCTCGCGGACAAGGCTGGCGCGAACATGCGGCAGCTCTCGGGCGGCATGAAGCGCCGCGTGCTGGTCGCGCAGGCGCTGGTGCACCGCCCGCCGGTGATCGTGCTCGACGAGCCGACCGCCGGCGTCGACGTCGAACTGCGGCAGACGCTGTGGCAGTTCGTCGCGCGGCTGAACAAGGCCGGCCACACGGTGCTGCTGACGACGCACTACCTCGAGGAGGCCGAGGCGCTGTGCGCTCGCATCGCGATGCTCAAGCTCGGGCGCATCGTCGCGCTCGACCGCACCTCCGCGCTGCTGGCCGGCACCGCGAGCACGATGCTGCGCTTCAAGACCGACGACGCGCTGCCGCCCGACGTCGCCGCGCACGCGCGCGTGACGGGGCGCATCGCGCAGGTCAGCGCACACGACGCCGCCGAGGTCGAGCGCATCCTCGCGCGGCTGCGCGAGGCCGGCGTGCGCGTCGAGGACCTCGAGATCGGCCGCGCCGACCTCGAGGACGTGTTCCTCGAGATCATGCAATCGGCCCACACGACGACGCGATGAAGCTCGAAGGCGCGACGACGCTGTTCTACAAGGAGGTGCTGCGCTTCTGGAAGGTCAGCTTCCAGACGATCGCCGCGCCGGTGCTCACCGCGGTGCTGTACCTGCTGATCTTCGGCCACGTGCTCGAGGACCGCGTCGAGGTCTTCCCGGGCGTGGGCTACACGAGCTTCCTGATCCCGGGGCTCGTGATGATGAGCGTGCTGCAGAACGCGTTCGCGAACAGCTCGTCGAGCCTGATCCAGAGCAAGATCACCGGCAACATCGTGTTCCTGCTCGTCACGCCGCTGTCGCACTGGGCCTGGTACGTGGCCTACGTCGGCGCGTCGATGGTGCGCGGGCTGATCGTCGGCGCCGGCGTGTTCGCCGTCACGGTGTGGTTCGCGCCGATGCGCTTCGAGCAGCCGGGGTGGATCGTCGTCTTCGCGGCGCTCGGCGCCGCGCTGATGGGCTCGCTGGGGGTCATCGCCGGGCTGTGGGCCGAGAAGTTCGACCAGATGGCGGCGTTCCAGAACTTCATCGTGATGCCGCTGACCTTCCTCGCCGGCGTGTTCTATTCGGTGCACGGGCTGCCGCCGTTCTGGCTCGAGGTCAGCCACCTGAACCCGTTCTTCTACATGGTCGACGGCTTCCGCGCCGGGTTCTTCGGCGCGAGCGACGTGTCGCCGTGGATCAGCCTCGCGGTGGTCGGCGTCGCGTTCGCCGCGGTCGCGGCGATCACGCTGCGGCTGCTCGCCAGCGGCTACAAGCTGCGCCAGTAGGCGCCGAGGTCGGGCACGCACGCGGCGAGCGCCGGCGGCAGCGGCACGTCGAGCAGGTACGCTGCCGCCGCGAGCACGGCCGCGGCGTCGTCGCTGGTGGCCAGCGCCGTGTCGTCGGCCCACGCCTGCACCCATGCGCGCACCGGTAACGGGCGCTGCAGCGCCGCCAGCCGCTGCAGACGCACCAGCGTAGGCGCCACGGCGCGCGGCGTCACCGCAGGCACGGCGAGGTCGGCCAGGCCCATCGCACGGCGCGCGCGCCTCGCCCACGCGGCGGTGCGCGCGGTGTCGCCGCCAGCGCTGGCGGCGATCACGTCGGCGAGCCACTGCGTCGCGAGGGCGGCGTCGCGGTGGCGGGCGGACAGCGTGTTGCGCGCGTTCGGTGCCGCGAACGGCAGCGCCCGCGCGCGCAGCCGGTGCCGCAGCAGCAGCCCGCGCAGCGCGACGTCGGGGCTGCGCGCCACGGCGCGTGCCTCGGCCTGCAACGCCCGCCGCGCGGCCGCGGGGGCCTGCG